>JAAZLQ010000180.1 GCA_012799255.1 Bacillota bacterium | reverse complement strand
CATCGTACTACGGCAAAACGAATACAATATACTATAACGTATGACTTGGGTACAAAAATTGAAAGGGGAGCAAATTGTTGATTCAGCTCCCCTTTATCAGTTACTTCTCTACACAGCCGGCTTAGAGTCTTATCTCTCTATTGCGAAAATCGTATCCTGCGTACTATGAAAATTAGTCCGCCTGCAGATAAAAGTACCAGCGCCAGCCATGCATAATATCCGCTACTCTCTCCTGTTTTCGGTGTAGTATCGACTGATTGATTATCTTGTTCAGTTCCGCTCGGGTCAGTCAAGCTTGGTGGTATAGTATCACCCGGTTGAGTTTCCGGTTCAGTCTCCTTAACCGATTTTGCTTTGATGTCTATATTGCCATAGGCAGAACCTGAAGTAGATACTATTTCTACTGAGTGATGACCCGCAGACAGAGCCTCAAGAAATGCAGGTTTGAAAGTAATAATAATCGAACCTTCTTGTGCATCATAGTTGGATTTATCTACTATTGCTCCATCTACCTTGACATATAAGAAGTCTGCAAAATCGGCATCTGAAGTGAAACTGGCAGGCTCGTTTGAACCCTTGGTCCATACCGTGGACTGTTGAGTCATTTTGTTTTCACCAGATTCGTTCTGATTAGTTCCGGTCGGGTCGGTCTCGGTCAGGTCATTTCCGGACGGATCAGTCTCTGTCGGGGCAGTCTCTGTCGGATCTGTCTCGGGCGGATCAGTTTCGGTCGGGGTAGTTTTGGTTGGGTCATGCCCGGTCGGGTCGGTCTTGGTCGGAGCAATTTCGGTCGGATCACCCTCTGTCTGGCCAGTCTCTGTCGGATCAGTCTCGGGCGGATCAGTTTCTGTCGGGGGAGTCTCGGGCGGATCAGTTTCTGTCGGGGAAGTCTCGGGCGGATCAGTTTCTGTCGGAGTAGAGGTGTTGGACTGGATTGTCAGCTTAGCGGCACTGCCGTATGAAATCTCATATTTGGCCGTCACATCCAAATCGTCAGCGAAAATCTTGGCATCGCCGGCGGTGATAGCGCCATCCGTCGTGATCTCGTTGGTGCTGGGTATCAGGGTAACGGTAGCTCTGTGCCCCTCTGCTAAACCGGAAACTGTAAATTCTGTTTGAGAGATTGTATCTCCATAATTAATTGTCTGTTCTTTTGGACTGATAGTCACTGGACGTGCTGACACGGTCAGCTTAGCGGCAGGACCGTATGAAATTTCATAGTTAGCCGTCACATCCAAATCGTCAGCGAAAATCTTGGCATCGCCGGCGGTGATGGTGCCATCCGTCGTGATCTCGTTGGTGCTGGAAGTCAGGGTAACGGTAGCACTGTGCCCCTCTGCTAAACCGGAAGCTGTAAATTCTGATTGAGAGATTGTATCTCCGTAATTAATTGTCTGTTCATTTGGGCTGATGGTCACAGGACGTGCTGATGTGGTCAGCGTTGCGCTGATAGGAGCGATTTGGCTGCAGCCATCGACCATGGCAAAGGTTATCGTGACGGTATAGGTGCCCACATTGGCGGGGGCAGTCTCGGACTTGGCGTAAACCGTATCACCCTTGCCCTCGTACTCGTATGTGATGGAGGTGACGCCTCCAGGCTTTGCCACTTCAAAATTTACAGGTAAACCATTGTAGGTTTCACTCTTGTTGAATTTAGAGGAATCCTGACTAATTCCAATGTGGAATACGCCAACACCGTAGCCATAGCTGCCGAGATCACCCACAGAATACTCTGTCACAGGGGCGGAATTGTCAAATATGGTAATAACCTTATCCGTTCCATCGGATCGTCCAGTGTAGATGGAAAAATAAGCAGAAACATTAGGATTTGATTTATTGGGATTTAAAGAATCGGAAATTAACTCCTGGCCATTGACCGCTTTTTCGTAGTCCCCCTGTGTCTTATACAGTACAACAATATCGCCCGGCTCCGGTTGATGCCGGAAAACGCCATTTTCCGCCAGATAGGATATTGTTTCGTATTCTGTATAGAAACCGTTGCTTATGAGCTTAGGATACATTTCAGACGGAAGTCTCGGGATTATAATACCCGCCATTCTATGACAGTAGAACAGAAGTCCCAGATTGTCAAAGTCTCTCGGACCGCCCATACCATGGACATAATTTCTGCCAATCACAGACCTGGCGATACTGGCGACTTCTTCTTTTAAATCTGCCGTTTCAGCACTGGGATAATACATGAGGTGGATATCCACATCATGTGCGGGCATGAGAAATGTTCTATTAGTCATGTTCCTATAGGTGCTATTGGTATAGCTTACCCCTGATACGCGGGGCCAAATAACGGATAGATAGTTCATCTGCCCATCTGCTGTAACGGTGACAGTCTCACCTTCGGCATATTGCCCGCTCCCACTACCACCTGTGACGGTAACTGTGTAATAATCTATGGCCAGTACGGTGACTGATGCGGCAAGTATTGCCAAAATAAGGAAGAATGCCAGAAGAGCACTCAACATTCGTTTCATAATCGATCACTTAGCTCCGTTATAAATAATCAAATTATTTTCCAAAATCAATATTTACAAAAAGAAATTTGGTTTTCCGTTCAAGTTTTTAAAAATGGAAATCACGGCGACCGAAAGCCACCTCCTTGCTCTAAAAAGTCCGGTGGACATTAGGCGGCGCGCTAATGGCCTTCTGAGAGCGCAATTTCCAACTAAGTAATCGTATTCCTGAAATAATAAAAAATCAAGCTTTAAATTATCACCGCCGGCTAAGCCGGCGGTGATGATTGGCTCTTGACTACTGATGCAATACAAGCAAACGATAGTTATCGAGGTGTGCAAATTATTTGTCTTCCCGTATTCAAATGTACGAAAAGACCGCAGAACCTGTATACAGGTCAAAATTAAAGTGCAGATGCGCAGTCTATTTTTCCGCTAACATTGTCGGTTACAACTATTTTGTTTTTCCTAAACATCCGATTCATGATGATGGCACTGACAATTCCGACCGGAATCATAACGAATAAGAAAATTGTGTAGACCGTCTGCGCAGTATCATTGGCACTAACATGAGTGCTGACTATGCTGCCAAAGAAGTTGAAGACAACATGCATCAATATGGGTACCCAGATAGAGTTACTCCAAATATAAGCAGCGCCTAAAAGGATGCCCAGAGGAATGAGATAAAGAATTTGCACAAGATTTCCGTGTACAAGGGCAAAAATGACCCCACCCAATAAAATGGTCAGCCAATCCGGAGCAACCCGTCTGATTTCTTCGGTGATGATACCGCGAAACAATAATTCTTCGGCAATGGGAACCAATACGGCGCTGACCAGAGTTGTCAACAGTAGATCAACACCCTGTAGAATCTCGGTCGATTGCTGATAAGTAACCATCATGTTTTGCCAAAAAGAACTGTTTTTCGCCAATAATTCGAAAAGCTGAAGCATCAAAGTCGCAATTCCTACGCAGCCAATAGCAGTGGTAAAACCTAAGGGAAATACGGTCGCGCGGGTAGGCCGCACTAACAAATACTGACGATCTTTCCGTTTTTGGAACCAAAGGAAAACCCCGCAGATAATGATTTGCACAGGGGTACTGTACAACACCGAACGAATGGCTATGTTTTTAAAAAATTGTTGAAGCATATCCAGTGCCATATCATCCATAACAGGGTCGAACGCATCACTGGCCATCGGGGCATTCAAGGCCATGTTAGTTGCTAAGAAAGCTGCCAGAAGCTGAGTCAAAAAATGCACGGCTAAAAAGACAATCGGATATACAACCGTGCGAGCGGAAAAATAGTGTTTCCCGTTCGGACGAATCCGCTGACTCCTTCGGACAGGTAAGTTTTGCTGAGACTGCGCCCGAGCATGATCGGAGCTGTCAGGTTGCTGCCAATGGCCGCTATCTTGCAATAAGGCCTGTTGTTTGACTTCAGATTTGGTCTCCTCCCCTGTCATTTGCGGGAGAGTCTCACTTTGTAAAGCATGAATTTCTTCATCCGGATAATCCTGTTCAATTGAGCGATCACTGTTTTTTACTGCATTTCCGGTATTGGATTGAGATATGCAATTCGGCTCACGTATTGCGTGTTCATTAAACGTCATGTTTCTCACCTCCGAGAGTTATGAATTTGAGTCCAGTTTAATGAGAGGATTTGCTTTAACAATTAACTAGCAGTAACATCGCTGTCACTCTTTGTGACAAGATCGAAAAAACTACATCATTTACGATGGTTGCATGTTTACCTTCTGAAAAACATACTAAGTTCGAACAGGATAACCGCCATTGCATCCAATAAACAATTTGGCTGTCCTACAAAAGAGATGATTTTGTCAATCGGCTGATCTTTAAATCGGCTGATCTTTAATAAGTATTTATAAAATAAGCACGCGAAAATGTAGATGCACTTCTGTTTGTCTGGGGGATGCACGTATGAGAAATGATCCGGAACCACCTGTTAAATCATAAGCAATATCAATGCTTACGAACTATAGTTTATATTTTTTTCTGGCGGATTGCTAATAGATGCTATAATTTCTGGATCATTTTTTCAGCATTAAACATACAGATTTTTTTCGCCTCTTCTTCTGTAAAATCCATCATTCCCAATAATTCAATATACTTGTCATATATAACTTTAGCTTCTAAGCGTCTATTATCCGGATAGTCTGTAGCAAACACTAGCCTGTCCACACCAAAAGACCTTAGTATCTTATTAGTTTCCTCTAGGTTACATCTTTCTACCAAATCTGTTAGAATTGCAGAAATATTTACATAAGTGTTAGTGTCAATTAATTCTACGTATTGAAATCCACCTAAATGAGCTACTGATACCCTTACATTCGGATATTTTTCTAGCATATTTTTTATTCTTGCTGGCGAACAAACATCATCTTTTAATGACTCTCTTGGATAGGAATGTATCTCCAAGAGTATGTTCTTCTTGTCAGCGTATTTAAATATTTCTTCATAATAATGTCCATCAATTGGATAGCCTGAATTTGTTGGATGAAGTTTAATTCCAATAAAAGCTTCACTTTTAAAAACTCTATCGAATTCACTTAAAGTTTCAGAAATATCTTTTCTAATATCAATGTCCGCAAAACAAAATATTTTTCCTTTGTGCTTGTCAGCAATCTTTAATAAATTGTTATGAACTGCTTCTACAGTAAATTCCATCGAAAGCATATAAGGATCATTAAATGGCATAACAAATGCACTCTTAATATTGTATTTGTCCATTAATTTTATATAATCTTTGCTTGCACCATTAATAATAAATTTTCCATCGTAATCTTTATTTGCTTCAATGACATCATCTGGTGTTATGTGAATGTGAGCATCTATCTTAGGAAGAGTTTTCCAATTAAGCATTTATTCCTCCTTTAATTTTCATTTAATAAGATACTTGTTTTCTTATTTTATTTTTTTTAGTAGCGGGCCGAAACCCAGTATCCATCGTTACTATTTGCCGTTGTCATAATTATGACACGAGATCCTATAGCGGAGTCATAGCAAAAACCGCTTTTTTAGGCATTTTGAATTTGATTAAAGCCTACAAAACGAGATTTTCAGGCGTGTATCATTTGTTTGACATCAGGGTGTTAATTAAGAATATGCAAAAAAAATAAGGTAAATTTCTAATTATCCGTCAGCCTCAATTACATATCTAAAAATGTTTGAACGCTGATAATACGCGGATCTTCGACAGCTGATTCGAGAAAATCCTTGTCACCTGTCAAAAACAAGTCTGCTCCCGCATTTAGTGCTGCGCGGAGAATCGGTCTATCTTTGGGGTCTCG
Source organism: Bacillota bacterium (assembly GCA_012799255.1). The sequence goes on along the minus strand of JAAZLQ010000180.1, from coordinate 3,445 downwards.
TATCTTTGCTTCTGCGTCTATTGCTTCTTCCGGAACGCTTACTACTTCAAAGACCGGAAGCACTATATAAAGAAAGGCTTCCAGTTCAAGGGTTTTATCTGAAAATTTCTCCTGAAACTTGCGGTGAAGTTCGTCAATTATATAATCGCATATAACAGGTTGATAAGGTGATGCCAATGCTTTATACAGAGCTTCAGCAGCACGTCCCTTAGGAAAAAGTACCGCTGAGATGAGTATGTTGGTATCAATCATAATCTTCATTCGGCATTTTCCTCACGACGAGAGCGGGTGATCCATTCCGCCACAGCTTCCTCAGTTAGAAACCCGGCCTTTTCCGCCTCGCCGCCCATCTGCTCTTGAAAGCGCATCAAGGCGTAAACGGCTGAATTTAAAACTCGTACATTGTTTCCGTCTACGATAAATGTAACGCGGTCGCCGCTTTCTACACCAAGCACTGCGCGTACATCCTTAGGGATAGTAACCTGACCCTTTGACATAACACGTGCATCATTTACAAATGCTGCCTTTGACATATAAACACCTCCTAAAAAGTAGGGAAATAGGGATTTCCTACTTTCTATTATACCTATTTTTGAAAAAAATCAAACAGCCTCATAAATTCAACGCTTCGCACGCTCTAAGATATTTCTCGGTTGTAATTGTTGAACATCATTTTCAATATATTCCATTGTATAGTCTTTGATGTTGACTTCTCTTAACGTTTTAACAATCAAATTTGATACTTCTTCAGCATCTTCAGGAAAAAAATCTTCTTGTAATCCCCTTTAGTATTATTATGATATCCTCCCCCATATAAGAAATCGAAGATAAAGGGAATATGGCAGTTTTATCACTAGAAAAAACTATAAAATTCAAGCTTTACTACCAGTTTTTGCAAACATCAATCCAGCAAATATAACCCGAATGCTCCTCTAATTCTGCGATTGACAATTCAATCGCATTATTACTGCTGCCGCAGGCGGGGAATACAGACGAGTACCTTTTCAGCGACTCATCAAGATAGACTGAAACATCCTTTTTTATCTTCGATACGGAACTGTTTCTCCTGTGTCAACCTGTTGGATTAAAATACCTTCTGCATCGAAATTATAGCGGAATACTTTGCAGGTTCCACCAATTGTAAATGAGCTGGTAGCGGGAGAGAAGAAAGTCGATGTGATGCTCTCCACATCCCATACCAATTGTCCCGCATCATTGACGGACAACTTGCCGCCCAATGACCCTTTCACGGAATAAAATGTCTTCGTCGTTCCATCTAACGGGTCGCATAGAAGCAAAACCGCTGTATAATTCTCTCGCACGACCGGCGTGAGTTCCTCGCTGGTAATATCCCATCCGCCATTCTCCTTAGAAGCTACAAAATCTAAGACATCGGCAATTTCATGTCGTCCACCCTCGTCATTCTGTTTAGGGACAGCGTATGCGGATAGGTATACTTGTCCGCCAAACTCCACCATATCGGTGAGATAGTATTCACATTCGCCACCTTCATACGTAAAACTTTCGAGTACGTTGCCTTCACGATCAAGCTTAAATAACAGTGCTGTATCACGAGATTGCCGGTTTCCGAGCTGAACGATGTAACCATCTCCTAGACGAGCGGCGTTCCAGATACCCAGGTTTCCCACTTCGGATTTTTTGAAACTCAATTCATTACCGTCCATGTCATAGCAACTGAGGCAAAGATACTTATAGTCGCCTCGACTGATGACGGCCCACGTGCCGTCACCATTACTTAACACAGCTGCTATATATTCATCACTAAAACCATGATTGAGGCGTCGCGTCCACATCACCGTTCCTTCATCGTCTACTCGAGCGATCCAGCCATATGTTGGCTGTGCCGAGGACCATGTTTCGTTCTGCCCCCATACTGCCGTACCTTCACTCATATACGAACTGTCCTCAAGATATCCCTCCGTGAACTCCGCCGTCCAAAGCAACTTTCCGTCCTGAAAGCATTCCAGTATGCTTTTTTCGATGATCTCAAATCCTAATTGTTCATGCTGTTTGTGACGGTAATCTACTTTGTAGCAAATTCCGGATTGAGGCAGCGAGTTCATCCAGACGTTTCTATCCCACAACGCGGCCAGCTCTTCAGGGGTGGGCTCATCCTGTTGAATTTCCAATCCGGGGATCGCTTGTCGAATCACATCTGCTGTCTTTCCATAGGTAAAACGCTGGGTCGTAATATCCCGGTAGACAGCTTTAACATCCGAACGGCTCAGGCCATCTGTAGATAGACCATTTGATTCAAAAAAGGCTACCGCCGCATTGTATTCTTTCGCCTCAACAGCCAAGGCAACCGCTGTCGACCCAATAACAATGAATAACGCCAAACAAGCCGCCACAATGTTCCATCTGATTCTGCGCGTCTGTTTTTCCGCCTTTATTTCATGCGATGCGTGCTCATCGTGAACCTTGTCAACTACATACATAATTGCTTCCTCTATATGTCTCTCATCGATGTTACTAATAATTTCAGAAATCCTCTCTTTTTTCATATTTTTCATAGAAACACCCCTTCCTTAATCAAATACTTCTTTAAGTTTTTCCGAATTCGGTAAAGACGAACCGACACGTTGTGTTTACTGATGCGAAAAAGATTTGCGATATCTTCAATCGAGTCAGCGTGCCAGTAGCGCCTGACAAACATGATTCGGCTTTGTTGATCTAGCGTTTCAAGGTATTTGTCGATCATTTTGGCGATTTCATGCGCATCAACTTCCTCTTCCACGGACGATGAGGAAGGAAAATAATTCGCGATTTCATCCAAGCAAACGTCATACATGCTATTTCTTTTCAATGCGGTATTCGCGTGATATTTCTTAAGAGCGAGATTACGAACAATGCGGCAAACATAGCTCAGTAGCGGATTTGGCCTTTGAGGCGGTATCACATTCCAAACGGCGAGATAAGCATCGTTGACACATTCTTCGGCATCTAACCTGTTATTGAGTATGTTGTAAGCAACCTTGTTGCATACGGAACCATACTTTTTTGACAGTTCGATAATTGCCTGTTCCGAGCGCTCAAAAAACAATTCAATGATCTTACTATCGTCCAAACTCTCACCATCCTTTCCCCTTACCTATATACTACGGATTCGGAGTTAAATATCTCACTCACCATCAAAATATTTTATCCAGAATATCTCCTCGGAATTGATTAAATGACAAACAAAAAGCACCACTAGATGACTAGCAGTGCTCTCAGTTTGGCTCCCCCTGTTGGATTCGAACCAACGACCCTTCGGTTAACAGCCGAATGCTCTACCGCTGAGCTAAGGAGGAATATAAATATCCGGCGAGGACCTACTTTTCCGGGCCGTCTCCAGCCAGGTATCCTCGGCACGGGAGAGCTTAACTTCTGTGTTCGGGATGGGAACAGGTGTGGCCTCTCCGTTAATCTCACCGGAATGGTT
>JAAZLQ010000315.1 GCA_012799255.1 Bacillota bacterium | reverse complement strand
ATTATCCTGCACGGCAAGGCCTATCTAGAACTGGAGGCACAGGCACAGCTCAATCTCCTAACTGATCTGAGCATGGGCCAGCTGGAAGTGAAGGATAACTGGGACAGCACACGGCAGAAGGAGCTCTTAAAAAAGCTGGCGGGTTTAACCATCGATGCGTATTACTCCCACCCCTGGGTTTGGTCGGAGATCGGCTACGGGGGTCCCGCTTACCCCAGGGGTTATGTAAGGATTGAATTGGGTCTGACCGATCCCTGGGAACCGCAGCGGGAAGGGATAAGGGAGGGAAGGAAAAATGATGGGTAGTGACAGGGCCTGCGTCTATCACAAAAAAGAGCGTTATACTGACATCCGGAGCCGCAGATACGCCAAGGTGGAAGTGGATGCGGTCATTGTGGGCTTAGGTGCGGCAGGGGGAGTATTGCTCAAGGAGCTAGCAGAGACGGGACTCACTGTTGTGGGTATAGAAGCTGGCCCCTTTTGGGATCCGGCCAGTGATTTTGCCAGCGATGAGCTCCACGCCCGCACCCTGGCCTGGAACGATACCCGTCTTTCCACTGGCGGCGATCCAATAGAGTTTGGCTCTAACAACTCAGGCCGGGGCGTAGGCGGGGGAACGGTTCACTTTACGGGTGTGTTTTACCGTTTCCATGCCAGTGACTTTAAAGTACGATCGCTGGATGGGGTAGGGGAAGATTGGCCTATCGGCTACGAAGATCTCGCTCCTTACTACGACAAAATTGAAAAAGAGATTAAGGTGAGCGGTCCCCGCCATTTTCCCTGGGGCGAGTTCCATGGCCCCTACCCTTACCCAGAGCGGGAGCCCATCAGTGCCAATGCCCAGATCTTTCGGAAAGGCTGTGAGGCTTTAGGCATCAAGAGCACAGTTGCTCCCTTAGCCATTCTTTCCGCTCCCTTTGCTGGCAGGCCGCCCTGTACCAACCGGGGCTTCTGCAACCAGGGCTGTTTACCCAACGCCAAGTTCTCCACCTTAATCCATCACATCCCCAAGGCCCTCCAGGCTGGGGCAGAAGTGCTGACGGACTGTATGGTCACCCGGATCTTAGTGAACAAAGAGGGAAAAGCGACCGGGGTGGAGTTTAACCATAATGGAAAGATGTATGAACAGAAGGCTAAGCTTGTGATCGTGTCTGCCTTTGTGGTGGAAACGGCGAGACTGCTCCTCAACTCAGCCTGCCCCCAATTCCCAGATGGGCTGGCTAACAGCAGTGGGCTAGTGGGGAAGGGGATCATGCCCCACAGTGGGCATGATGTTTACGCTAAGTTCGATGAAGAGATTAGGCTCTACAAGGGAACTCCAGTCTTAGCAGTCTCCCAGGATTTCTATGAGACGGAAAAGTCCCGGGGCTTTGTCCGGGGCTACTCCCTCCACGCCCATGGGAGCCGGCCGGTGGGTATGGCCTCCAAATTGGCGACAAAGGCGGGGATTTGGGGTAGGGAGCTCAGGGAAATCATGCTGGAGTGGAACTACTACTCCCGCATCACTGTGGTGGGTGAGGTACTGCCTTCCCTCGGCAACTGCGTTACTCTGAGTGAAGAAAAGGATGAGTATGGCCTACTCAGGGCATTGGTTAGTTTCAGCTATGGGGAGAACGATAAGAAGCTGATCGCCCATGGGATTGAAAAATGCAATGAGATTCTAGAGGCGGCAGGGGGCACACCTGCCTTTGTGGTGCCAGACACTGCCCACCTGATGGGGGGCTGCAGAATGGGAGATGATCCAGACAAATCGGTAGTCAATGGCATTTGCCAGAGCCACGATATCCCCAATCTCTTCATTTGTGATGCCAGTGTTTTTGTCACTTCAGGCGGCGCAAACCCAACCGAGACGATAATGGCCATCGCTGCCCGCACCGCGGATCACATTGCCGCGCAAAAATACAAGGGCAAACTTCAGCCCGCGGCTGCGTCCTTTTAGAAGGGCGAAGCAGGAATTTGGCAAAATGCTCACCCATGGAAAAAAGAGGTGAGAACAAGGCCGGTGAACAACGTTGGCCCACCATAATTTATAAAAGCACGCCGCCTCAAAGGGATCCCCTGTTGAGGCGGCTTTTTTGTGTGTACAGCAGGGCTTTCTACATATTTCCAGAATATGTATTTAACGGAAAATCCAAGGGCATCTGTGAGTGAGAGGAGTGGGAGTGGTTGGAAGATTATTATGCCGTCTTAGGGGTTTCACCCACGGCAACGCAGGAGGAAATCAAAAAAGCTTACCGCAGGCTGATCAGGGAATGGCACCCCGATGTTTGCCAGAAACCCAATGCCCACGAGCAAAGCATCAAAATCATTGAGGCCCACGAGATTCTCACCAACCCAGAAACCCGCAGGAAGTATGACTCCTTGCGCAGTCAGCGGCATCGTCAAACTGCACGGAATACGGCTTACAGCAGTGAACATGCGGAGTTTTATCGGGACACACAATCCGCGCGCCGCACCGCGGAAGACCTGGTGCAAAGGGGCCTAGAGGAACTCCTAAACCTGCTAGTGGATGCAGGCAGGACCATTTGGAGGGGCGAGAAAGCCTTTGTACAAGAAAAGTATGGTTTTGGCGCCCGGCTGAAGACAGGTTTCTTAGGCGTGCTCCTTTTGGCCGCGATTCTTCTTACTTTTACCGGAGTGGCGGCACCGGTGACTGTCCCTTCTGGGTTGTACATCTGGTACAGCCTGCAACATAACGGCCGATTCATCGGTCTTAGCAATTTCTTGTCCTCCACCTTAATGGTGACAGGTATCCTGTTGGCGTTGCTGCTGCTGTTCATTGCTCTAGCCAGCGCGTAGTCTAACGACCTGGCGCAAGGCAGGTTTGTGAGGAAATACATCATGCCCCACAGTGGGCATGATGTTTACGCTAGGTTCGTTGAAGAGATCAGGTTGCACAAGGGAATCCCAGTCTTGGCGGTCTCAGACAAATCGGTCAGGAATGGCTTTTGTCAGAGCCACGACATTCCCAATCTCTTCATTTGCGGCGCCAGTGGTTTTGTCACTTCTGGGGGAGCAAATCCGACAGAGACGATTTTGGCTATAGCAGCCCGGACGGCTGATTACGTTGTTTCGCAACGGGCGATATTTAGGCATAGGGCAAGCAGAATCTGCATATTTTTCCACATATCTACCAACCGTTTCT
>JAAZLQ010000146.1 GCA_012799255.1 Bacillota bacterium | reverse complement strand
TGGTACCGCTCTTACATCCACCTGAAGATATAGAAGAAATCGCCCGCTATATCCAGGGAGCATCGCTGTATTCCCTGCAACAGTTCAACCCCTCAGTCACTCTGGACACCGACTATGGAGCGGTGGTTCCCTACACCCGCCAGGAGATGCAGGAGCTAGCCGATCGCTGCTCCCCCTATGTGCAAAACGTCCGGGTGGTGAACATTTAAATAAGCATTATACCCGGCCCTCTGGTAACCAGAGGGCTTTCTTGTCATTCCTCCTCGCCGTAACGCAGGGAACGATGCCCACATCGTCCACCTTTCTTTGAGCCCGTTCTATACAATCCCCGCCTAATAACGCTATAATATTGATGAAATCTTGCAGCAAAGGAATCGAACAGGTATGAAAATGTGGAGCGGCCGGTTTACCAAAAAGAGTGACCGCCTGACTGAGGAGTTCAACGCGTCCATAGGAATAGACAGTCGTATGTACCGGCAGGACATCGCCGGCAGCATCGCCCATGCCACCATGTTAGCCCAACAGGGAATAATAACACCCCAGGAAGGCGAACAGATAATCAAAGGCCTGCAGGAAGTGCTGGAGGATATAGAAGCCGGCAGGCTGGAATTCACCATCGAAGCCGAAGATGTGCATATGAATGTGGAGACCTTCCTGACCAACAAGATTGGGGATGTAGGTAAGAAACTGCATACCGCCCGTAGCCGTAACGATCAAGTAGCCCTGGATGTGCGTCTCTACCTGCGGGATGAAATAGGAGAAATCAGAAAGCTGCTCCTGGAAATGATTGCAGTTTTGACTGATCTGGCCGCCCAGCACATCGATACGATCATGCCCGGTTATACCCATTTACAAAGAGCCCAGCCCATTACTTTGGCCCACCATCTGCTGGCCTATGTGGAAATGCTGCGCCGGGATACCGAAAGACTCGACGACTGCTCCAAGCGAGTAGATGTCATGCCCCTGGGATCTGGAGCCCTGGCCGGCACCGGCTTTCCCCTGGATCGGGAAATGGTGGCCCGGCAGTTGGGTTTCAGCCGCATCACCCGCAACAGCTTGGATGGAGTCAGCGACCGGGACTATACCATTGAGTTTGCCAGCTTTGCCAGCATACTGATGATGCACCTGTCCCGCTTGGCTGAGGAACTGATCCTCTGGTCCAGCAGCGAGTTCAGCTTTGTGGAATTGGATGATGCCTTCTCCACTGGTTCCAGCATCATGCCCCAGAAGAAGAACCCTGATCTGGCCGAACTGGTACGCGGCAAAACCGGTCGGGTCTATGGTGATTTGATTACCCTGCTTACCATAATGAAATCCCTGCCCTTAGCCTACAACAAAGACATGCAGGAAGACAAAGAACCATTATTCGACGCCGTCGATACAGTGAAAAACTCCCTGATGGTATTTGCCCCCATGCTAGATACAGCTCGCTTCAATCCCCAGCACATGGCCCAGGCTGCTCAGGGCGGTTTTACCAATGCCACTGATCTGGCTGATTATCTGGCCGCCAAGGGGATGCCTTTTCGGGATGCCCATGAAGTAGTGGGCAAGGCCGTGCTGTACTGCCTTGAAAAGGGTATCAGCCTGCAGGATATTGACCTGGCAGCTTACCAGAACTTTTCGCCTTTGATAGAGCATGATATATATCAATTCATAGATGTTGCCCGCTGTGTGGCGCGGCGCCGCATTCCAGGTGGACCGGCACCGGAAATGGTCAGTAAAGCCATCAGTGAGGTTGAAGAGTGGCTAAGGAGGATGGGATATGATGCATATCAGTAAGTTCGAACATGTAGATGACCAACCAGTCGAAGAACAGGTAGAAGAATGGGCCGAAACCTATTTCTTCAATATAATGAACATATTAAATCCCTTCCTGTCTCATGTGGATGTTGCCGAGGCAGTGGAGCGATTAAAAAGTATTCCCTTTGATCAGTTGGTAATAGAGGAACTAGAGGGAGAAGACGAGGCCGTCTTAACTATAGCAGTAAACAAAATCCGGGAAATGGCAGAAGCAGAGATCGCCTTTCAAGAGTCCTACATTAACCTGTGACATCTAGGCACAATCCCAAGAAAAGCAGGACATTAGTCGGGAGATAATCCCCGCCCTTTCGCATGCCCAATATTAGGACTATGAAGCCCCAAAACTTAGGTGTAAAATAACCATTAGTCACAGAAAATGTCGAGGCGGGGGAAACAGATCATGCGGAAATGTAGTATATGCACCAAACAATACCCGGAACCGATCCTAAAAAAAATGATTCAGATTATAGAGCGTAAGGCCTATTTACACTATATATGTCCAGCCTGCCAGTCTGTTGTCAATAACAACCCCAGTTATTACTACCTGGCCGAACCCAAGCAGTCCGACGCAAAATAAGAAAATCACTTGATTCCACCCCGCTCACCCTCTATAATTTATTGGTGCCAGGAGCTTTATCTGGCCATACTATAATATGCCGATGTGGCTCAGTGGTAGAGCAGCTGATTCGTAATCAGCAGGTCG
>JAAZLQ010000186.1 GCA_012799255.1 Bacillota bacterium | reverse complement strand
TGGATCTACGAGAGTATTGGGAAATAATCGTAAAAAAGCGCACATTAATAGCTGTCGTTTTCCTTGTTACTGTGCTTGGCGTCACCATCTATAGTCTTTTGGCAACACCCATTTATGAGGCATTTACGACCGTTATGGTTAGGGACTCCGGTGCAGGTGGGATGCAGTCTATGCTCTTTGAGGGCATGGGAGGTATGGGACAGAATCAAGCTCAAAACTACATTCAGATCATGAAGAGCCGAACTATCTTGGAGCAGGTTCTGGAACGAGTACAACCGGAGGAGTTAGATGTTAGAGGTCTTGAAAAGGCTCTTACTATTCAGCCTATTCAAGGTAGTGATGTGCTAAAGATCTCTATCCAATCCCCCAATCCGGCAGAGGCACAGGCTATCGTAAACACGTTGGCGGATGTATTTATAGGCTGGAATACGTTGTACCAACAAAATGATAGGAGGACAACTCGAATCTTCATAGAGGCGCAGTTGAAGTCGGCAGAGGAAAGCCTTAGAATTGCTGAAGAAAAGTTGACAGCGTATAGAGAGCAAGAGAAGGTATTAGCACCAACTGAAGAGACTGTTGCCAAGATCGAACAATTGGTCAAGTTACAGGCAAGTATGACAGAAATTTCCATATCAAGGGAAGAGTTGACGGAACGCATTACTCAAGTGCGGGCTAACTTAGCAGAGCAAGACGAAACTTTGATTTCGTCCACGACAATTGCCGAAAATGCGTTTGTTACTGAGTACAGAAGCCGTTTGGCTGATTTGGAAGTACGGCTTTCGAGTGCCCGGGAAAAATACACAGATCGACACCCAACTGTTCTAGCTTTGCAGGCTGAAATTGAAGATGTTACGAATAAGCTTGCGGAGCAGGTTGAGCGCGTTGTTGGAACCGAAACCAGGACGCTCAATGCTATTCATCAACAACTCTATGGCGTATTAATTGAACTAGAAGTTGAATCTATGGCACTCCAATCAAGACAAACAGCTCTCGCATCCTTGATTGAAGAGTACGAGTCTGAGTTGAGTGAGTTGCCCGCAAGGGAGCTGGAATGGGCTAGGTTAACACGCGACGCCAAAGTGATGGAGCAACTGTATGTTCTTCTCCGAACCAAGTATGAAGAGGCTCGAATTGCAGAGGCAATGCAGACAGCAGATGTACAAGTAATCGACGATGCAATCTTACCAGAGGAACCTGTAAAACCAAGAGTAAAGCTTAATATAGCAATTGGAGGCGTGTTGGGCGTATTCTTAGGTGTTGGAGTTGCCTTTTTACTTGAGTTTATGGATAACACGTTAAATACCAAAGAAGAAGCGGAGCGTCTGCTTGGAGTGCCAGTTCTAGGTCAGATTCCCGACAACAACTTACTTGAAGATATGGAAAAGAAACGTTTCCCGTGGAGAAAAGGACGTGATTTTAGTGCTTAAACGTCGGAAACAGAAGAATCAGAAGGAGCCTCCCTTAATAGTCCATGGTGATCCAAAAGCAATTGGCAGTGAAGCATTTAGAACTTTACGCACGAACTTGCAGTTTACAAGTCCTGATCGTGAACTAAAGACTATTCTACTTACCAGTGCTGGACCAGGTGAGGGAAAGTCAACGGTATCTGGCAACTTGGCGATAGCTTTTGCACAATCAGGTCAAAAAGTGGTTCTGGTTGGTTGCGATCTTCGCAAACCTGTGCTTCATCAGATGTTCTCTGTGGCTAATGCGCCAGGCTTAACAGGACATTTAACTGGGCAAGCGTCTTTGGATGATGCCATCTTGCGAAGTAGGATTGATGGGTTAGACGTGATTCCATCTGGTCCGGTTCCGCCTAATCCGGCAGAACTATTGCAGTCCAAAGCAATGAATAGTGTCATTGCCCAGCTGAAGGAGCGCTATGATATAGTCATTTTCGATGGTGCTCCTGTGATTGCAGTGACTGACTCGGCTATTATGGCGAGCAAAGTTGATGGTACCGTCCTTGTTATGCGGGCTCATGCCGTCCCAAGGGATGTGGCTCTCCATGCAAAAACCTTATTGGAACAGGCCAATGCCAGAATTCTTGGAGTGGTCTTAAATGGAGTAAGGCCGCAAGACCAGAAAAACTACCATTATTATTACTATTACGATGAGGCGGAATAAGCAATGATTGATTTACACAGCCACATTCTGCCCGGTGTAGACGATGGGGCAGTGGATTTAGAAATGTCCCTCGCTATGGGAAGATATGGGGAAGAACGAGGAATTACCATAATTGCCGCAACACCCCATTTCCATGAAATTCCCGATTGGGAAAAGGTTCGGGAGTTGGTGGATAGGCTAAAGGCTGAGTTTGCTAAGGCCCAAATAGGGGTAGAAATCGTACCCGGTGCAGAGCTCCTAATGGATATGGCCCTTTTAGAGATGATAGCCTCTGACATACCCACTTTTGGTAATCAAGGGAAATTCTGCTTGATCGAACTACCTATGCACCAGGTTCCTATCTATACCGAGCAAGTGATATTTGATCTGCAAACTAAGGGGATAACACCCATTATTGCTCATCCGGAGCGGTATTCCGCTGTGCTAGCTGACCCAAACCTTTGTTTAGGCTGGCTTAAGCAGGGTTGTCTGATTCAGATGAATTCGGGTAGCCTTTTGGGACGCTTTGGAACTGAAGTGAAGAAGACTGCCGAGATCATGTTAACCCATGATATGGTGCACTTAGTGGCAAGTGATGCCCACGGTGTAGAAAGACGTCGTCTAAATCTTCCTGAGGCCTATGAGGCATTACTAGATATAGTGGGGCAGACACGGGCAAAAGAGTTGGTTGAGACAAACCCTAGAAGCATTTTGCAAGGAAATTTTGCTTCGCGCTATACACCTAGTGAATACCGCAAGAAGAAGCGTTTCTTCTTTTTCTAGCATCTCCCTGTAGAGAATAGACTCCCCCCATGATCGATATATTAAGATCGGGAGGTGCGTGCGGTGGAGTTTTGTAAGTACACCTACACTAAGCAGGATCGAAGCGGTCGTTTGGAGTTCTTTTGTACACATTTTGGTTGGAGGATGGATATGGATTTTCTAGAAAAGTGCAGATCCTGCTCAAAATATGAGCATATCTAGGATGAATTGTGTCGGGAGGAGAAAGAGCACGTTGATGCAATGGGCTTTGGTTGGAGTCTATATTCTGGCAATGTTCTTAGTTGCTGGCCAAGAAACGTCTAGCTTCAGCTATACCAGTCGATTCTTTGCCAGGTGGCTACCACATTTGAGCGGTTCTGAGTTAAGACAGTTCGTTTTGATAGCTCGTAAAACTGGTCACGTTCTAGCTTATGGACTTCTAACCCTTCTCGTCTATTATGCAGCCCGTAAAACTAAGAAAATCAAGCGCGGAGCACTGCCCTTTGCGACCTTCTTTGCCTTAGCAATCGCTGTGGCGGATGAACGCTACCAAAGCTATTTACACCATCGTACCGGGGCTTTCGGTGATGTACTAATTGACGGTATTGGCATCGGATTGGTGGCTATCGTTTTGTGGTTAGTGGCGCGTAACAAAGGAAACAAGGAGGTTGTCGAAGAAAATGTTGAGAACTAACACATCTAGTCTGGTTAAACTCTCCGTTCAGGGACAGATTACGCCCCCACTCATGAGGGGGGCCTATCGGGTGGATCGGGAAGGCGTTCCCTTTGTCCTTCCGGGTACAGGGGGGATCGCCTACAATGTGAAAGTTGGTCACCCTGCCTTTGGGTGGGCCGGGGATCACATTGAGCCTGGTGTTTCCACTGCAGCCACAATCGATGACCGCGGTTCCACCAAGAACCAGGCCTACAATACACTGACCTGTGTGGGGAACGAGGCGGTCGTTATTTCAGGCGATGCCAAAGGTGCCAAAGGCGTTGTGACTGGTATGCATGGTGGAATCGAGCATGTTCTTATCGACTTTGCCGATGAAGACCTGGAAAAGATGGTTATTGAGGACAAGATCTTGATCAAGTCCTTTGGACAAGGGCTTAAACTCTTGGATTACCCAGGGGTTACAGTACGCAATCTGGATCCTTCTCTACTGGATAAACTCGGGATTATTGAGGAAAATGGTCAACTGATTGTTCCGGTGGTTGCTAAGATTCCAGCTAAACTAATGGGTTCAGGTATTGGAGCCGCCTCAGTTGCTTCTGGCGACTATGATATTACCACAACGGATCAGGACGAAATCAAAGCGCTAGGGATCGATCAGCTCAGGTTTGGTGATTTGGTAGCATTGGAAGATTCCGACAATCGTTTTGGGCGTAGCTACCGTAAGGGAGCACTCAGTGTAGGAATTATCGTGCACTCCGATTGCTTGCTGGCAGGTCATGGACCTGGAGTTACAACTTTGTTCACTGCCATTGATGGAAGCCTAGGTGTACGAATTGATTCGGGAGCTAACTTAGGACGCATTTTAGGTATTGGAGCGTTTCGCTAGGGATTATGATAATAAATTGATAAGGCCCCTTCTCAGGAAGGGGCCTTTATACTGTCTTTCTCAATAAAGCTTGTCGTTCACTGGCGGTGACTTGGACCGGCTCTGGATCGGGTTTAGAAACCTGAATACCTGCGGCTTGGCGTAACAAAGCATTTTCACGCTTTAGACGCTCTATTTCCTCCAGTAATTCTTGAAATTTTTGGGGGGAAATGTCCATTGAAGCAAGCTCCTTATCAGTGGTTTCCAATAAATTCGTCAAAAGAACCCGTTTTCCTGCAAAAATCTCGAAATTTAGAGGATCTTTTTGGAATTTAGCTCCAAGAGTTCCGTTTTCTCCAACGCTTCCGCAATTAGTCCCTCTACGTCCAACTCCTCTTCCGCCCTTAGAACTTGCTCGATGGTTGGTCTAGTGGCCGGGTTTTTCGGAACAAAGACGGTGCAGCAATCATCGTAGGGCAGGATAGAAGTTTCATAGGTGCCGACTTGCAGCGAAATGTTGATGATCTCTTGCTTATCCATCCCAATTAAGGGTCTATACACAGGCATAGTGGTTACCGCATTGATTGTATGAATGCTTTCCATCGTTTGACTTGCTACCTGACCTAAGCTATCCCCAGTGATCAGGGCAAGAGCTTTTTCCCGTTCAGCCAGCTTGGTAGCTATGCGGAGCATGAAACGGCGCATCAACGTGATCGAAAGTGAAGGATAGGAACCCTTTTGAAGAGCTTTCTGAATCTCGGTGAAATAGGCTACCCAGAGTTTAAACGAGCCCCGGGCATTATAAGGAGCAAGTAACCGGGCTAGTTCTACCACCTTTTCCTTGGAACGTTCAGACGTGAACGGGTAAGAGTAGAAATGGAGTCCCTCCACGTTTACTCCCCGCTTCATAGACAGAAAGCCCGCAACTGGGCTATCGATTCCGCCTGATAAGAGGAGAAGACCTTTACCAGAGGAACCGGCAGGCAATCCCCCAAGACAGGGGATTACTTGAGAGTAAACAAAAGCACCTTCTTGGCGAATCTCCACATTGAGTACAAAATCCGGATTATGCACATCCACTGAAAGATGGGGATGATGATGTAAAATATGTCCTCCTAGGGTACGGGATAGCTCTGGTGACTGCAAAGGAAAACTCTTATTGGGGCGCCTTGTTTCTACCTTAAAGGTCTGTCCCGGTGTATCTTTAACGACCAGAGAAGCCCCTGACTTAATTGCTTCCAGGTCAAGTTCCTGCCTGAGTACGGGGGACACCGAGACAATTCCAAACACTTGGCTCAGTCTTTGGGCCAATTCTTCCCAATTGTCCTTGGTTTCGAGATAAATCCTCCCGAATGTCTTGGTAATTCTACCATGGGGCAGATCTGCAATATTTGCTCGGATATTGGCTAATAAGAGATCTTCAAATGTTTTACGATTCCGTCCTTTAAGGCTAAGCTCTCCGTAACGGATTAAAAGCAAAGGATACATAAGCATCTCCTTAGATATAAATGTTGCGAATTTCTTGCACAGTCTCCTTTAGACTATAAACTACATAATCTATTTGGGCAAGAGTAATCTGTGGTGCCAGGCTGAGCCTGATACTGGAGAGGATTTCATCCTGTTTGAGACCTACCGCTTCTAGAACATGGGACATCCCTTTCTTCTTGGAGGAACATGCTGCTCCCATGGAGACAAAGATCCTCTTTTGCTCTAAGAAATGGACCAAGACTTCACCCCGTATTCCTGGAAAACTGGCATTCACTAAATGTGGCGCGCCCTCTGGTGGGCTGTTAATTATAGAATTGGGAATCGTCTTGATGCCTTCAATAAGGGCAGTACGTAGTTCCGTGAGGCTACGGATATTGGTGTCCAAATCATCGGTTACTAACTGGGCCGCTTTGGCTAGCCCCACGATGGCTGGAATGTTCTCTGTTCCAGATCTAAGACCGCCCTCTTGGTTGCCGCCAAAAATGATAGGTCTCAGCTTGACTTCTCTCTTGGCATAGAGAAGGCCAATTCCCTTTGGCCCGAAGATCTTGTGACCGCTAAAGGTACAAAGATGTGCCTTCAGATCTGGAATCCGGAAGTGCAAGTGTCCTAGTGCTTGAATGGCATCAACATGGAACACAATCTTGTGTGCCCTACCTTGGTTTGCCCGTTCAATCAATTTTCCAATCTCTGCCACAGGGGCAATGGAACCGAGTTCGTTATTGACTAGCATAGTGCTAACGATTTTGGTGTTATCCCTAAGTAGCTGGTTGAACTCGCTCGGGTCTATTCGCCCTAAGCGGTCTACCGTGAAGTAACTAACGGACCATCCTAGGTTTTCTAGGTGTTTGACTACATTAAGCACCGAAGGATGTTCGATAGGGGTAGTAATGATATGCCCGGGATTGCGCAGAAAGTAGGGCGCATTGGCTACACCTAGAAGTGCCATATTATTGGCCTCTGTGCCGCTTCCTGTAAAGTAGAGTTCGGATGCATCCACATGGAGAATCGACGCCAGTTGATTACGGCTGGCATTCATTATTTTTTGAGCTGCCACGCCGCGGATGTGAGGTGACGACGGATTGCCATACTGGATTGTCCAGTACGGTTCCATGGCTTGCACCACTTCTTCCGAGACCGGAGTGGTGGCACTATTATCCAGGTAAATCTCGTTGTACATGGGTGTACCTCCTTGTGCCAAGTTAGAAAACATGGCACTGCCTAATTTCTAGCATTCACCTTTGTTTTCCTCTTTTTCGTTTTTGCTGGTCTACCATGAATCTTTTTGCATAATTGGTGTTAAGTGGTAGGGAAAAGCTTGCTACTTGGCGAAATGACTAGACAAGGTTAGGCAAGGTGTTGTTCAGTGAGTATACATAGAATGCCCAGTTTTGCCAACTTAGATAAAATGGGGGAAAAAAGATGAAACGCAAGTTGGTGTTACTCGTAGTTGTAGCTCTGTTCTTGGTTGGTTGTTCAGGTTATGAGCGTGTGATGCATCCACCAGTTGTGCGAGTGGGTGGAGAAAATACTGTTGCGGTGTTGTTTTTTGATAACTTCACAGATGATTATGCCATTTCCCATGAAGTAGAGCAAGAACTGGTCAAAAAGCTTTCTGAGTATTATCGGGTCTTAGATCCTCAAGAAGTCGAATGGGCGTTAGTTCGTCTTGGTCTCTTGCGTGGTCAGTCGCCCGATCGGGATCAAGCGGTGAGGTTGGGACAAATGTTAGGCGTGGATGCCCTAGTTATGGGTGAAGTTTCAGGCTATTTTGCCCCTATTACCCAAACGCCTCCGTATCCAACTGGTCGCACTCAGGTTGACAATAAAGGTCAGACATTGCAGCAATACGAGTATGTGGAAAGCACAAATGTGATGATTAGCTTTACTGGTCGAGTTATGGATACCCGGGCGGGCAATACTATCTACCGGCTCAGGGCAGAAGGCAAGGCGGACAATAATCGTAAAGAAATCCTGCGTTTTCCAAGGGAATGGTGGCCTGCCAATAGGGGACCAACTACTTGGGATTTACCCAGACCGAGTCAAACAGATGTCTCTTGGGTACGGCAATCAGCACTTAGACAGGCAGTTAATCAGTTTGTTAAGGACTTAATGCCCACCTATTCCTGGCAGAAAGTAAATTAGTAGCTCGCTAATTTGTTTGACAGTCGTTGACCAAAATGATAAACTGAAAAACAGATCAAGACTCATCGAGAGTGGTGGAGGGACTGGCCCTATGAAACCCGGCAACCGGTGTAATCGTTTGAAAGAATGATTCACAAGGTGCTAAATCCTGCAGAACCCCTGAAGTGGTTTTGGCAGATGAGGAAAGGATGTTCTCGCGTTCTCCGATCCTCTCCTGCACGGGAGAGGATTTATTTTTCTGGAAAGGTGGTACATATAATGGCAGGAAGGAAGTTCCTATTTACCTCAGAGTCTGTGACGGAGGGACATCCCGATAAGGTTTGCGACCAGATTTCTGATGCTATTTTAGATGCAATCCTAACTAATGATCCCGAGGCTAGGGTGGCCTGTGAAACCGCGATTTCTACAGGTTTAGTCTTGATTATGGGGGAAATCAGTACCCAGTGTTATGTCGATATACCGCATATAGTTCGTGAGGTGGTTCGTGATATCGGCTATGATCGGGCTAAGTATGGATTTGATGCAGATACCTGTGCAGTTCTCACATCTATCGAAGAGCAGTCACCAGATATCGCCCTCGGGGTAGATTTGGCCTTGGAGCAGCGTTCAGGTGAAGCAGATCTAGATTCTAAAATGGGGGCGGGGGATCAAGGCTTGATGTTTGGCTACGCCACTGATGAAACCCCAGAATACATGCCTATGCCCATTTCTTTGGCCCATCAACTGGCCAAGCGCTTGGCTGAAGTAAGGAAGACTGGCTTGGTTCCTTATTTAAGACCTGATGGCAAGACGCAAGTTTCCATCGTTTATGATGAAGACTACCGTCCAGTTGCAGTGCACAATGTAGTTCTTTCAGCACAACATCATCCAGAAGCGGATCAGGCAACCATCTTTGCGGATCTGAAAAAACATGTCCTGGAGGAGGTAATTCCCCCTGCGCTGTGGACCGATGAGACTAAGGTTTTGGTAAATCCCACTGGTCGTTTTGTGGTGGGTGGACCCTTAGGTGATGCAGGGCTCACAGGTCGAAAAATAATCGTGGATACTTATGGTGGTTTTGGGCGTCATGGTGGTGGCGCTTTCTCGGGTAAAGACCCTTCAAAAGTGGACAGATCCGCATCTTACGCAGCCCGTCATGTGGCTAAGAATATTGTCGCGGCAGGTTTGGCGAAGCGTGTTGAGGTTCAGGTGGCTTATGCTATTGGTGTAGCCAATCCGGTATCTTTATATGTGGATACCTTTGGCACCGGAACTATTCCTGAGACAGAAATCGAGCAGTTAGTTCGCGAGAACTTTGACCTGCGTCCACGAGCTATTATTCGCAATTTAGGTTTGCAGAGCCCGATTTATCGTCAGGTGGCAGCCTATGGCCATTTCGGTCGCCCTGATTTGGACTTGCCGTGGGAACGTTTAGATAAGGTAGATGCACTCAAGAGATAACGGTAGGGGGTGGAGGTGTTCCATCCCTTATTTTTTTGCAATTTAAATCAGAAAAAAGCCAATTGACAGAATGTTGTGTTCAGTATATAATCTAGCTAGGGTCTATCGCTTAAGGAGGAAACTTATGTTACGTCGTAAGCTAGCCTTTGTGGCCTTAGTCCTTTGCGCGTTTGGCTTTTGTGGTACAGTTGCTCAAGCATCAGGTGTGATTACCTTTCAGATTGAAGTTCTTCCAGGCCTAACAATATCCAGTCCGGATCAACTATCCTTCGGGGGAGTGGCACCCGGTCAGACAGTGGAAAAAGAGTTGGAATTGACAGTGTGGTCGAACGTGAAGTGGAAGATGCTAGTGAAAAGTATCGACCATATGTCAGGTTGGTTACGCGGCACTATTGACGTACAAGACTTTGGTGGTACATGGCATGAGTTATCCACACAAATGAGACCTCTGCTCGTGGATCAAGACGTAACTGGACCAGGAGGAACAGATGTGCAGATTCCATTTCGCTTTACCGGTAGCTATGATGATACGCCGGGCAACTATTCCTTCGAGGTGGAGTTCACCGTGGTGCCATCCCTATGAGAAAACTAACTTGCGGATTATTGGTATTTCTGCTTTGCAGCTTACCAGGTTATGCTAGAGTCTCCGTTTCACCTGTGATCGTCGAGGCAGTGAATGTTCAGGCGGGGCAGGTCTTCCAGATCACTTGCCAACAGCAGGGGACAGAGCAAGTTGAGCTCGGTCTGTCCTTGGCACTCTTTGATCAAGATAAGCAAGGTGGTGTGGTCTTCCTGGAAGATGACTGCAGTGTACTTACTGTTCGGGAAAACCTCCGTCTTGCCTCCGACAACCTAGTCTTGGAGCCTAACCAGCAAACGACGATTCAGGTTGAAGTTGCAAGAGATGAATTTGACCATCTCTATGCTGTCCTTTTTATCAAGCCTAAGCAGATGGGGATTCCAACTCGTTTAGCTGTCCTGTTCCTGCTTTCCACTTCAGGTGCCCAGGCTGATTTTGATATATCTGCTTGGGAAAGAAACGAACGAACCTTGAATCTGACAGTGTACAATAAAGGACTTAGCCACGGTTTTTGGACCGGGGAACTACTCTGTTCTGATGCAGCGGGTGAACGTGCTGAAAGGCTAGCGGTGCAAAGTGGAACAGTTCTAGCGGGACGCAGCCGGGGTTTGAGTATTGATCTTCCTAGTTGGGTCCAAGATGTAGAGGTCCTGCCTACCCAGAAGGGATCTAGGCCATGAAACACCTGGTTTTGAGCCTCTGCCTTTTGCTGATTGGAGTAGCAACAGTTGGGGCACAAGTTCCGTATGTAAGTTGTGTAGTGGCGCAAGGAGCCTTTCAGGGAAATACCCAGCAAAACCTCGACCTTTGGGTTGCTGCAGAAGGAAAATGGTTCTTGTTTGCCAAGGGGCCTCCTGGCGTTCATTTTGTAGACGTAGATGGAGTCCTAACCTCTGCGGGTGTCCTTTGCTCAGGAGAAGGTTGGTATCAAGGTCCCCATCAACTAGAAACCCATTTTGATCTTTCACTTCTTGAAATGGGCAAGGACAAAGTCGAGTTAGAGATCAAGTTAGAGGGAGCCCAAGGTATCTTGGGGCTCCCGTTTACATCGGATTATTGGATATTGCCCTTAAATAACTCTGAGGTTTATGTGCAGAGAGATGGGATTGAACACCTGCCCCTTACTTCCGGTGAATGGTTCTTGCTTGAAGCAGGTGACCTGCTTTTCTCGGGGGAAGAGCAAGTGTTGTTTCAGGGGCAAGTTGCTCCGCTACAACTGTTACAATCCGGCCTGCTAGACGGAAGTTTTTGGTGGGATCCGCCTGGTCTTTCGTTGGAGGCTGGAGATGAAGCAGTAGTAAGGGTAAAGCTTCAAGGACCACAGAAGGCGGGTAACTTAGTTTTGCACGCCGGGAAGCATGTAGAACTTGGAACTAAGTGGTCGCTCAATGGCAACAAGCTAACAGTTATTTCTGACTCAGGGCATGGCTTGGTCCTACAAGTTCCTCACTTGTCGCCGGGCGTGCATGAGTTAACGGGAACACTAATTGCCCTTCTTCCTCCAAAGCGAGGGGAGAGTGTGGTCACCGCCCTTTGGCAGGGAAGAGAGGCGCAACTTCCCATTCATATTGATCGAAGCTGGTTTGATTTCGATTCGTTACACTACTTGCAAATTGACGTTGAGAGGGGCTCCGCTTCACTGATCATGCCAAGTGGGAATTTGCGTAGCGTGAGGGGAAAGCCCGTCATTTCCTTACCAAATGATGGGTTGAATCTGGTTATTCCAGTAGACCATCCCGAAAAACCACTGTGGATCGGGTTCCCCGTGGCGGAGAGTATTGTCAGAGAGATTGAAGCCAGTCAACCGCAGAATGCCTCACCCGATTTCTTTATGCCGGTTTTCCTCTGGGACCAGGGTTTTTCTTGGCGGTTAGTCACTGCATCCCAGAACTGGTTTCTAGACGCTACAGCGGAGCGCCAACTGCTACGGGGAAAGTTAGGTACTGTGCAAGTAGAAGCTGCACCGAGTGGGATTTTCCTCTCTAAACACTTCGAATCCGTTAGGCAGGACGAAGCCTGGCATTGGCAAGAAACTATAGAGTCGCATCAGGGAACTTGGCGTAGTGGTCCTTGGCTCTGTAACATTGATGTACCCAAGGAAGACGGAAAAGTCCCTGGCATGGCAGTCAGCTACAGAGGAGAAAACTGGTTTGTCAGTTTCACTCCTACGGATGTGGTACTAAAATATGCTGATCGGGATTGGGTGCTTGGAACTCGTCTCAGTTCTCGTTCAGTCTGGTTGAGTTGGGATCAGGTTTTCCGCTTGGAGTTTACACCCCAACGCCTGAGTTTCAGTTATCAGTATGGAGAAGGTCGAACCATCAACCTTCGATCAAAGGGTAAACAGGGTTTCCGCCTACATCTCACCCATGGGCCGTGGGAAGCATACCTCGGACATTCTGTTAATGAGTCCAGTCTAGGCCTGCGCTTTAAACACGCCCAGAGCCAGGAACGTTGGCTATCATTAAGCAAGTTGGCGTGTGAAGCAAAGAATCAGACGCTACTCTTAGAGCTCAATCAACAGTTAGGTTACAGGCTCACTTCTTGGTGCACACTTTACGTTGAAGGGAGTCTAGGTGTTAGCAGGTACCTAGACTTAAACTATGGAGCTGGGGTGATCCTCACACCTTTACCCCAGGTAATTGCTACTGTAGGTTGGCATAGTGATCTAGGCTGGCAGACTAAAGTAGGTGTGGCAGTTCCTTTTGTTGGCAGGAAAACTGTAACTGAATGCGAATAAAGGAGTTGTGCTAACGTTTGCAAAGAAGAGGAGTGGGACTTAATGCTAAGGGAAGCAGTATACCATGTAGCCCATGGAAGCTATGCCTATCCACTGGCGGAAGATACGTTGCGGGTTACTTTGCGGGCCGCTAAGGGAGATTTGAAGGGCGTTACAGTGCTTTATCAGGATCGCTATGGTGGCTCTGAACCGCTTTTAGCAGCCATGGAAGTGGCAGCCGAAGACGAGTTATTTGCTTACTACCAAGCGGATTTGCGTTTGGACACGAAACGCTTCGGCTACGTCTTTCTCTTGGACGATGGAAAACACTCGGTGTTTTATACAGAAAAGGGTTTTTTTGATGACATTCAACCTAACACCCAGTTTCACTATCCCTATATTGCCCTCAAAGACCTCTGGGAACCGCCTAACTGGGCTCAAGGCGCCGTAGTTTATCAGATTTTCCCTGAACGCTTTGCTAACGGAGATCCGACAAATGATCCACCGCATATGGAAGCATGGGATTTGCCCCCTACCGTCACTAGCCAAAAGGGAGGGGACCTTCAGGGGGTAATCGATAATTTTCAGCACTTGGTGGACTTGGGGGTAGATGTTCTCTATTTCACCCCACTCTTTAAGGCACCTAGCAACCATAAGTATGATACGGAAGATTATTACACCATTGATCCCCACTTTGGTGACGAGCAGACGGTACGCGAACTTATTTCCCTCTGCCATCAACACGGGATGAAAGTAGTCTTTGATGCGGTATTCAACCATTGTGGTTTTGGATTTTTTGCCTTCCAGGATGTATTGGCGAAGGGTGAAAAATCACCATACGCCCATTGGTTTAATATTGCCAGTTTCCCGGTTCAAATGGATCCACCCAACTACGAAACCTTTGCTAACCAGATCGCCACCATGCCAAAGGTAATGACCTACCATCCAGACGTGAAAGAGTATTTCCTAGAAGTGGGAAGGTATTGGGTACGGGAGTTTGGGATAGACGGCTGGCGTTTGGATGTGGCCAATGAAATAGACCATCAGTTTTGGAGGGAGTTTCGTACCGCCATCAAAGCAGAAAACCCTGAAGCCCTGATTATTGGCGAGGTTTGGCACGAAGCTAGTGATTGGCTGCGCGGTGATCAGTTTGATGCAGTGATGAACTACTCACTCCAGTATGCCTGCCTCGACTTTTTTGCCAAAGGTACGATTAGAGCTAGATCCTTTGCCAATCGTTTAGCCAAAGTTAAGGTAAACCATACGCAAGCAGTTAATTTAGCCATGTTTAATCTGCTAGGAAGTCATGACACTGAACGTTTCTTAACTAGTTGTGGAGGAGATGAGCGGAAGTTCGCCTTGGCGGTGGCTTTCCAGTTGACCTATGAGGGAGCACCTATGATCTATTATGGGGATGAGGTGGGCATGACCGGGTTAAATGACCCTGACTGTAGGCGTGGTATGCTTTGGGATGCTAGAGATCAGAATTTGGAGCTTCTGGCTTGGTATCAAAGGTTAACCACATTACGCAAGGAACACTCTGTGTTAAGGACAGGTGATACCAGGACAGTGTGGGCGGATAGCGCCACCAATGTTTTTGGATTTGTTCGCTTCGGCGAGGGCGAACAGGTGCTGGTCTTGATCAACAATTCGCCTCGGGCTCAGAGTGTTGATCTCAAGGAAGTGAGCTGGCCGTTAGCCTTACCAAAACAGGTTCAAGACTTGCTAACCAAGGACAAATGTACTTTAGGTGAAGTGACTATTGAACCTTACGGAATCAGAATACTTGGGTGATTAATGCAATAGGGGTCCCTCTTTGGGACCCCTTGCCTATTTGCAGGTTAGAAAACGGGCAAAACCGCACCATCATATTGGTCTAGAATAAAGCTGCGTACTTCGTCACTGAGTAATAGCTGAGCAAACTTCTGCAGAAGAGGGTTTTCCACATCATCAGACCGGACTGCTATTACGTTAACGTAAGGCGACTCTGCCCCTTCTAAGAAGATGGCATCTCGAACGGGGTTGAGATTTGCTTGGAGAGCGTAGTTCCCGTTGATCACTGCCGCATCTACATCCACAAGGCTCCGACTTAATTGGGCAGCTTCTAGTTCTACGAACTTGATCTTCTTCTTGTTCTCGATAATGTCGAAGATGGTTGGCGTAATTCCCGCTTTTGGGTCTAGGGTAAGCAGACCGGCTTCTTGCAGCAATAACAGCGCTCTACCACCATTGGTGGCGTCGTTAGGAATGGCAAGGGTAACCCGTTCGGGCAGTTCTTCAAGAGTAGTATACTTTTCCGAGAAGACACCAAGGGGCTCCACATGCACCCCTACTAGGGGGACAAGGGCGGTACCTGCATCCTCGTTAAAGGATTCTAAATAGGGCACGTGCTGATAGAAATTGGCATCTAGGTCTCCGTCTTGTAGAGCAAGGTTTGGCCGTACGTAGTCAGTGAACTCCACAATTTCCAGCTTTATTCCTTCTTGCTGTAATACATCCACTAAGACTTTAAGGATTTCAGCGTGGGGAACTGGAGTAGCACCCACCTTCAGTGTCTGTGCGGATACAATTTGTCCCCCAGTAATTATCAGCGAAATCAAACAGAAAACGGTAAGTATTCTCTTCATTTTCTTCCTCCTAGTTTCTATGATCAAGTTTGTGGGCAATTTTGTCGCCAATCATTTGAATACCTTGCACTAAAACGACTAAAATGACTACAGTTTGTAACATGATATCTCCCCTAAAGCGTTGATAACCATAACGAATGGCCAGATCTCCAAGGCCTCCACCTCCGACTGCTCCTGCCATAGCAGAATAACCAACCAAGTTAACGGCAGTAAGAGTAATAGCTAAAACTAGGCCAGGCAACGCTTCGGGAATCATCACTTTACGGATGATCTGCGGGGACGAGGCCCCCATACTTTCAGCCGCCTCAATCACCCCAATATCCACTTCTCTGAGGGCTCCTTCCACCAGTCTTGCCACAAAGGGAATGGCAGCTACCGTCAAAGGCACAATCGCCGCGGTGGTTCCGATTGACGTTCCTACGACTCTGCGGGTGAAAGGGATAATGGCCACCATAAGAATGATAAAGGGTATAGAACGTCCTAGATTGACTATGGCTCCTAAGATGCGGTTGAGCACAGGTTGCTCTAAGATATGTTTGGGTGCTGTTGTGGTCAGCAAAATTCCCAGAGGTAAACCCAGTATTGTGGCCAGGATTGTGGCGAAACCCACCATTTGCAGTGTCTCCACAGTGGCAGTCCAGAGCATGTTAATCATGGCGGAGTTGATCATGGCTGTACTACCTCCACTTCCACTTGGTTCTCCCGCAAAAACCGCATCGCTCGCGCGATTTTATCTGAGTCACCTTCCAGTTCAACCAGGAGCATACCAAAGGGACTATTTTTCATTTGGTCGATCCGACCAAAGAGAATATTGACATCTATCTCGTGGGTACGGATCATCCGCGAGATAATCGGCTGATGGGCCCTCTCGCTGGTAAAAGCCAGTCTGACCATAATGTTGGTCGAGTCCTGGGGCTCCGCCGGGAACTTGGAAGTCAAGAACCCTTGTAGCATTCTTTGAGTAGCCTGGGTTTTGGGGCGAGTAAACACTTCAACAACTGGACCTGTTTCCTGCAAAACCCCATCTTCTAGAACTGCTACACTGTCACAGATTTCTTGAATCACCGCCATTTCATGGGTAATCAATACAATCGTTAAATTGAGTCGTTCATTAATGGTCTGCAATAACTGTAGTACTGCCGTTGTTGTTTCTGGATCCAGGGCAGAGGTCGCCTCGTCACAGAGTAATAAGCTGGGTTCAGTGGCTAAAGCCCTCGCAATTCCCACCCTTTGCTTTTGTCCACCACTTAATTGCCCGGGATAGGCCTGCAACTTGTCGGTTAGTCCTACCAACTCTGCTAGCTCTTCCACTTTGTGTTTAATCACATCCTTGGGTGTGCCGGTAATTTCCAAAGGGAACGCAATATTACTAAACACAGTGCGCGAGTTGAGGAGATTAAACTGTTGGAAAATCATGCCGATCTTTTTGCGCGCTTTCCGTAGTTCCTGAGAACTGAGGTTGCTCATGAGGGTCCCATCAACCCAAACCTCCCCCGAATCGGGATGTTCCAACATGTTAATACAACGAATTAACGTAGACTTGCCAGCTCCACTTTGACCAATAATTCCATAGATCTCTCCTCTGGGAATCTTTAAATTAATTCCCCTCAGGGCGTGAACGGTGTTCTTACCTGGAAATACCTTCGTAACGTTTTTGAACTCGATCACTTCATCCCTCCTAAACAAAAAAACCCCTTCTCGAAAGAAGAGGTTGAATTAACGAAAAATGCCTCTCCTCTCATCTCTCTGAACTTTAGGTTCAGCTGGAATTGGCACCTGGTGTGTTGACCACACTGGTTGCCGGGCTTCATTGGGCCAGTCCCTCCGCCACTCTGGATAAGAGTAGTTTATTATTCGATATAAAATTAAACTTAGTATAGACCGTCGGCTGATCCTTGTCAACTAGATAATCCAAAGAAACCATTTCTGGCTAAGGATTGGAAAAAATGGTATAGTTTTACTATAAACAAGTGCAAGGAGACATGCCTATGGTCCACAAGCTCTTGTCCACCAAGACATTGGAAGACATTCTTCAAAAGACGCGAGGAGCCTTAGAGGAGGG
>JAAZLQ010000245.1 GCA_012799255.1 Bacillota bacterium | reverse complement strand
GTATATTGGAGGAAAATTGTTCACTTTCAATTTCTCTTTTTTTGGTCTGGTGTTCTGTTTATCATTACAAGGAAGGTGATTTATGGGGACCGATTATTTCTGGGTTGGGCTTGAAGCATCCCCCAAGAAACATCACCACCTGGTTAGGAGAACTATTCCTTGACACACTACACTATTATGATCTACAGCTTCCGTTGATTGAAAAAGGTAAGAAGTATATGACTCCCATCCTGATGCATGGTTATATAAGTAATTATTACGCACCCCAGTTCTTAAATTATTTAAACGCGGTTTATAGTTCGTATTTAGAGTATGATCTTTCCGAACAGGCGTTAGAAAGTCTCTGGACGGATCTGTTTAACTTTGATCAAGAACAAGTCGGCATTAGGGACACAGTAAACAAATTAGTTATGGAGGAGCAAAGCCTCCAGAGAGAACTCGCTGAATTTCGTTTGCCCAGTTCTTTGCATGAGAACAGTAAGGAGCAGGTTGACCAATGGCAGGAAGAAATTCAACAACACAAAAAGGCCATTGACGACTATGAGGCGCGATTGGCGGCTTTACAAGCCAATTTGTGGGGAATGGGGGAGCTATCTCTCCAGTTTCAGGAATGTGCCCAGGCCTTAGATGATCTAAACGAATGGAAACCGACAGAATGGGACTCTGTTTTTGCGGAGATTGCGGCTCTAACTGATCCCATTAAGAAAGAATTTGAGAAAGAAATTGAAGACTTGCAATGCGAGGAAAGAGAAATATCCAGATTATTAAAGGCTACTCAAAACGCCTGCAGTATTACCCAAAGCAAACGTTCTGCTCTGATGACGGAAATCGTTAAGTTGGGCCAAGGAAGTCTAGTACGAGGGTATGATTTGTTAGAAGAGTATGGTCAGACCCGGGATCGTTTGGAGGAAATTTCCGAGCAAAGGAAACGTTGGGAAAAGCTTCTTGAACACGACCACGAATTGGGCAATTCTACGGTGCGCCAGGTTTTGACCACTTCATTGACTAGTCTGGGAATGGCCAACCCTATCTTGTTTCAGAATTTCGTTGGGACAACGTTGAGGATGTTGGACGCTTTGTATCATGGTGAATCTGTCGCTATAAACCACCGCATGCGTGAACCACTCCAGAGTTGGCATGCCAACCGCCAACTATGGGCTAGGATGCATCCTCCAATGTCGTCTTCATCGCCTAGTTTTAGAGAGCGGGCAAGGCCTGGGCAAATTCACACCACAGGTGTCCGTCAGGTAAGACTCAAGTCGCCAGATTTAAGATACGTGGAAGAAACTCGTCAGTTAGTTGCTTCTCTGCCGGAACAGAAAATTCCCGCATCTGCAAAATACATGGAGAATCCTCAGTTTTTTGTGGAATATGGGGATGAGGATGAGGCATTTGCATGCCGGTTCCACATAGCTAGAAGAAGGCTTGTTATCGATTCCACGGAAATTCCCATTCGCCATTCTGAGTTTTCAGGTGTTAGGTTTGTTTGGTGCAACCTCTATGAGTATTGGAGCTTGGCTCTAGAGTCCATTATGGTTTTTGACGAACAGGGGAAAAGGCAGACTGGCCAACAACTTCCCAATGGCTTTTATTATGTTTTGGCTAGCGCCATATGGAAAACTACTTCGGACAACGTCATTGATCATTACGCTTGTGCGACTTCGGGGTATACAGTTTATGAAGTTCACGTAGACGAGAGCAGACTGGAATTTTATAATTCAACCGGGGAGACACATTCTTTATTCTTTAGTAAATACTCAGGCATCTCTTTACAAGGGATACGTATTCTACCTGGCTTAAGCCAAGATGGGTTATCAGTGGCTATTGGTACGCCTATGCTTGTCCTAAGCCGAGCTTTCTTAGAACAAGTGGAATCGGATTTGGTTCTTACCTTAAACCATAATGGGGCAAAGACCCTAAAAACATCATTACAGTCGATCTTAGAACGAAGTGCCAAAAAGGAGACAGAGGCGACCTTAAAACTATCTCTAGAAGATCTGGTTGGCCAGAAATACAAGCCGGCGTTGCAGACATTCGAGATTGGGGTCTTTGATATTAATAAGAAAAGCCTTTTTGAACGTGATTTTTGTTTGGTGAGGGGGTTGTCACTTCGGATCACAGATGATCACCTTAAGGTATGTGTTCCTGCTAAGAGTATCCTAAAGAATAGTAACGCCAAGCAAGAAGGAAAAGATTACTTGATTCCACTGGATAGCGACAGTGAGGTTTCCTTTCAAGTTCATTTTCCCAAGATTGGTTGGAAAGAATTCAATGTGATAATCCCTACTGGTGAAGTCCAATTGGTTAATAGCAATGGGCATCTAATTCAGCAACCCTTGCATCTGCTTCAATCTGAAAAGCAGATGTTAGCAAGCGTCATGGTGAGTATTAAAGCTACCACTTCTCAAGTGCAAAGAGTGATCATTTCTGACTCCCAAGAATTCTTACACATGGGTTTTTCCATATCTCGGGGGGAAGTGAAAATCCCCTTAGGTGGTTTTGTTGATCTACTTGATGATTTGCAAAAACAGAGTCAGATTCATGTACGGTATGAAGGAGAACTGGGAATAAGCAGGATTCAAACCCTTGTCCAAGTTTACCCTTCGATTAAAGTAGAACAGGTCGAACTTTTCCCATCGGAGCAGGATGATGAGTATCTGTTAGAATTAAATTTCACCACGAATTATCCTCAAGTAGACAAGTTGCGTTTTAGAATCCGCTCCCGAGATCCTGAGGGTGAAATTCTCATGGATCGCCGAGTTCGATCCACCCCAGATGTTTTTTATCTTCATAAGAAGCAGTTAAAAGGGCTAGTCATCCATGCGGAGATCTATTATGCAGAAGAGATTGAAAGCGTATTTGGAAACCACAAGCGAGAACAAATCTGTTGGTCGGAGAGAATAACTCTTCCAAATAGAAAGATGTTGCTCGCAAGGGCGCAGGCTGAAGGTCTAGTTCTTAAAAGCTTTTATTACAACGATGCCCGCTACACCCTACCGAAAAAGTATCGGATTACTGATGTCAAAATAAGTTCTAAACATTTCGAGGGAGAAGAGCTTTTACGCGGCTTAGTCGATTTAGGAGATCATGTAGAGGAAATCTTCTTTTACTTGGAAGAAGGTAATGCCATACCTGGGTTGTGGGATAGGGACGATGACGGTGTGCAATACGATCCCGAACAACAGAGTTTGTTCTGGGAAGTGCGTAAAGGCGCCCACATTATGGGCCCTTTGGAGAATATAGAATTTGATTTTTTCAGGGAGGATGAAAGATGAGCCTGAATCCTGTTACAGCTTCAAGAGAGATATATGATCGATTTTGTAGTTACATCAGCACTTCATTTCGACTAAACAGTGCCGATCTAAATAGCCAAATCGAGCATGCCCTCCAAGAGCCAGGGAAGTTCGCCAAGGGGCCAATTTTAGAGGTCATTCCTCCCTTCGTTTTGGGGCAAAGTGTCAATGAGCTTATCGATCAAGGGGTCTTGTCTGCCGGGTTTAGAGAACTCAATAGCGAGTCATTACCCCTAGGGAGGCCACTGTTCTTTCATCAAGAGCAAGCTATCAGAGCAATATGCCAACAACAGCGTAACGCGGTGGTGGCCACTGGTACAGGCAGTGGTAAGACGGAGTCGTTCATGATTCCTATTCTTAATCATCTATTTTGCCAAAGGGAAAGGGAGATGCTAACACCTGGGGTAAGGGCTTTGTTGCTTTATCCTATGAATGCTTTAGCCAACGATCAAATTAAGCGTTTACGTGGGTTACTGAAGGAAACGCCGGATGTCACCTTTGGGATTTACACAGGGGAGACAGAAGATCGCTTCATCGATGCATGGGGAAAGTATTTGCGAATGTACGGTGAGGAGCCGTTGGTAAATGAAATAATCTCACGAGAACAAATGAGGCAGTCACCACCTCATATTCTTTTGACTAACTATGCCATGTTAGAATATCTAATGCTTCGCCCAGTTGATAATGTTTTCTTTCAAGGTCAGTACTCGGGAGATTGGAAGTTTATTGTGTTGGATGAAGCCCATACCTATACCGGCGCTAAAGGCATAGAGATGGCCATGCTTTTGGCAAGAGTGAAAAACGCAATTGCTGCTACTCCTGGGCAACTTCGTTGCATATTGACCAGTGCATCTCTAGGGCGGGGGCGGGAGGATGCTCACCTTGTGGCTAGGTTTGCCTCGAGCCTCTGTGGTGAGGATTTCCAACTTAATGATGTAATAACGGCCACACAGTTAGAGTATTCCGCCACCGACCAAAGCTTTTGGGGAACACCACATCCTACCCTATATGAAGAATTACAAGACTGGCTGGGAGGTGTACAAGATCTAGAAACTGTTGAACAGATTCTCTACGAACACGGCGTTCCAGAAAATCAAGTAAACGAGTTTCTGGATTTGGCAACACACAATTTGAAAAAGGCGTTGTACACCTTACTTCAAGGTGATACCCGCGTTGGTCAGATTATGGAGCTCCTCCAGAATGGTCCTATGGACTTGGGTGTTTTTTCAGGACAGGTCTTTCCAAATGATCGCGAAGCACTGAATCGTACCACAAGTCTACTTGATCTTTGTAACCACGCTCGGCTTCGTTCGGAGGATAAAGCCTTGTTGCCTGCTAGGTTTCACTTTTTTATCAAGGCTTTAGAAGGGGCTTTCATTGCTTTTGCCCCTCGACCTCAAATCTATTTGGACAGAGTAAATCGTATTACATATGATGATGTAGAGTACCGAGCCTTTGAACTTGGAGCCTGTACTAGGTGTCATGGTCTTTATTTAGTTGGGGAATTGAAACAAGACGGGGAAACTGGATATTCCCATCTTGATTCAGTTAGCAATCAGTATAATTTGGAATCGAATAAGAATCTAGTTTATTTTGCCGTTGCTGAGGATACTGTTCCAGAACTGGAAAATGAAGATGATGCCCTGGAGGGGCTCGGTCTAGATATTCCTAGTTTTAATTGGTTTCGGTTATGTGTTTATTGTGGCGGTATTGGAGAGGAGAATGCCCCGGTTATTTGTGCTTGTCACGAATCAAAAACCATACGTGTTTTGAAGGTGACGCATAAGGGACAGGCTGTTCACAAGTGTGGTTTGTGTGGCTCTATAAGCTCCAGAGTGGGGATCGTGAGGCGTTTCTATCTATCAGAGGATGCTGTATCTAGTGTGTTGGGTACGGCATTATATCAGCAATTACCTGGTCGTACTCTCGCCAAGCACGAAGAGGTCATGGAGCATAGTATCTTCGGATCGTTGGAGGGGGCCGCCACGCAAGAAGATGAACGGGTTAAACAGCTATTGGTTTTTTCTGATAGCCGACAAAACGCGGCCTTCTTTGCTCCCTACCTAGGAACCACCTATAGGGAGTTGTTGGCTAAAAGCTTTTTAGTTCAGACGTTAGAAGCCAATAAAAATGCATGTCTAGAGGATAATTGGAGTCTAGCGGATTATCATCGGAGAATTCGACTACATGTCCAAAGACTTAACGTGCTAAAGGACACTGAAGATGCTCTTTCGGTAGAAATATGGCGTTGGATAATGCGCGAATTCAGTATAGACACCGGTTGGAGTGGTCTCCAAAGTATGGGACTTTTGGCTTTTATTCCTGACTTTGATCGAGTTGAGCACCGTGAGATGCTTTGGAGGCTACCCGCTCTCGTTGAGGCAGGAATCAATCCTAATGAGGCACGCACTTTGTATTCTTTCCTGCTTGATCAGTATAGACAAAATAGAGCGGTGGAGTATCCAGAAGCGGTTGGACCCCACGATTCCTTTTTTGCCCCTCAAAATCAACAAGGTGGTTTTTGGAGTAAAAAACCGCCTGGCGTAGATCGTCAACCCAGGGGTTACGTTCTCAAGGGTTGGCTACCAGCAGCACAAAACATACCTAATACGCGTGTGGATTACATTAGCAAAATTTTGGCGACTAATGGTATCGCACCAACCGAAGCTGAGCAGGTACTCAATATCCTGTGGCAGTCACTAGTAGACCCACGTAGCCCCTTAGTCAAATATCTGAAGTCTGAAACGGTAAAGGGCTTTGGCAAGATTTACAAATTGGATCCAGCGATCTATAAAGTGGTGCCCGGTAGAAGTAATCCTAGGCTTCAATATTACCGTTGTAACGTTTGTCATAAAGTAACTCTGTTTAATATAAAAGGAGTTTGCCCCACTTACCGCTGTGAAGGTCAAATCGTACCTGTGGATTTGGACGTTGACCTAGGCTCCAACCATTATCGTTATCTTTATCTAAATATGCGACCTGAGCCTATGGTCGCCCATGAGCACACGGCGCAATTAGCCACAGAATACGCGGCGGAGGTTCAGACTCGCTTTGTTCAAGGTGACATTAATGTGTTAAGTTGTTCTACAACCTTTGAACTTGGGGTAGATGTGGGGGAATTAGAGACCGTTTTTATGAAAAACGTACCGCCAACTCCTGCCAACTACGCACAGCGAGCTGGTCGAGCCGGTAGACGCACAGATACAACTGCTTTTGCCTTAACCTATGCCCGTTTGGCTTCCCATGATTTCAGTCAGTTTAGTGAGCCAGAAAAAATGATCAGTGGGGTGGTTCGTCCCCCTTACTTTGATGTTAGTAATGAAAAAATCGCCACACGCCATTTGTACGCCTGTGCTTTTGCAGAATTTTGGCGAGCCTATCCGGCCTATTTCCGGACAGTAGAAGACTTTTTTTGTAGTGACGGACCAGATCTATTTAGAAGTTTTCTTGAAACAAGACCTCCAATGCTGTTATGCACATTGAAGGAGGTTGTACCCGAGGGATTGCAACCAGTCATTGGTGTTGATGACTGGGCTTGGGTCGAGGAAATGTATGCTCGAGACGGAGTGATGACGAAGGTCGTTACTGAATTACGGAAGGACCTTGAGGGAATCGAACAGGCTGTGGAACTGGCTATTGCCGAAAGGAATTTTCAGAAAGCGGCCCGACTAGAAAGAATTCGTAAAACTATTACTGCACGCCCCTTGATTAGTTATCTTTCGCAACGAAATCTTCTCCCAAAGTATGGTTTCCCCGTTGATGTTGTAAGCTTAGATGTGAATTTTCACACCTCTGAGGCAAAGAATATTGACTTAAGTCGCGATATGCAGATTGCGATTTCCGAATATGCGCCTGACAGTCAGGTTGTGGCCAACGGTAAGCTGTGGACTAGTCGGTATGTCAAACGTGTACCTACCCGTGAACTGGTTCGCTATCGCTATATGCGGTGTGTTTGTGGATATTTCCATAAATATCTGGATCTGGACCAAACCATAGCTACAAATTGTCCCAGTTGTGGCCGGAGGCAATCAGGTAGTTCCGTTTTTGTTGTTCCTGAATACGGTTTTGTCGCGGATAGTAAACCGGATCAGCCGGGGAGTCAAAGACCCGAAAGGACTTACTCAAGTCGGAAGTTTTTCTCAGGTGGAAGTAAAGCCATTGAACGGTCGGAAGTTTCGTTGGGGGGAAACATTCTCCAAATTAACACGCACCTCCACGGAACACTTACTGTCGTCAATAGTGGAAATGGGCGTGGATTTTATCTCTGTAAGAGCTGTGGGTATGGTAGTTGTCAAGGTAAACCGTCCCATCATCTCAATGCTCTTGGCAGGGAGTGCCGTGGTAGTTTCGAAACGGTATCCCTGGGTTATGATTTCGAAACGGATATTGTAGAACTTGATTTTTCTAGTGCTCTTTCAGGGGTCAAAACGCTTGAGGGGTATTGGGAGTCTTTGATGTATAGCATTATTGAGGGACTATCTTACGAATTAGAAATAGATCGCAATGATATTGATGGAACTATTTACGTGAATCTCATGGGAGGGCGCTCTATTGTCCTTTTCGACACTGTACCTGGCGGGGCTGGACATGTTAAACGAATTTTAGATGATGGATGTCTAGAGAGTGTTTTGCAATGTGCAATGCGACTCTTGGAGCGTTGTAGATGCGGTGGTGGGCAAGGAGATACTAGTTGCTATGGTTGTTTAAGGAATTACCGAAATCAGTACATCCACGATTACCTAAGAAGAGATTACGGCTTGGATGCATTGAAGAGAATTCTTGGGTAAAAGGAGGGATACGATAGTGCAGAATGAGGAGATTCAACGACTATTTTCGGAGATCAGGGTCTGGCAAAAGGGTTACCGCCTCCCAACTCCTGATCTAACTCCAAATTATTTATGATCTCTTCAACTGTATTCTGACCGACAAAACGGCGCATTTGCTCTTCGGTACTATTATGGCTAAGAATATTTAGGCTACCTTCCCATGCAGCCCGCCTGTGGCACGCGGACATGGACAAACAGCTCCTGGAAAACCGTAAACGAGTCTATGAACTGGCAAAAGCAAGGCATCCCGAACGATGGACAGGCTCTACGAGAGATTGGACAAGAAAGCATCGTAACATAGTAACCACAATGGGGATTATTGGGGATAGCGACAACTAGCTTGATAAATACCGATTACAAGAATTACTTGAATGTTACTGGTGGCAATTTCTGATGTAGCACGAAACGGTTACTTAACCTCCTGAGGTTAAGTAACCAATCTTAACCTTGTGAGGTTAATTTATCTGTGCTAGAATATAGCCAAATGATGGGAGCTGAAAAAATGGAGATTCGCCAGTCCTATTTGCTAATATTAACGCTAACTCTAGGCTACGAGTATTGGCTGAAGCAATGGTGGTGGGGGTCAATCGGTGCTAAAATCACCAAACCCGCATACAATTATGTTCTCTACAGACTCGTACATTTAATCTTGCTATCGGGAAGTGGCCCTTTATTGTTTAGCGATGTTTCTCTTGTAGATTGGTTAATTATTTCAACATGCTTTGTGCTCCTCGGTAGTTTAGAGCTGGTGTTGCGTCAAATTAGTCTCAGAGTTCAAAGGGTCACTGGGGCTTCCTTTTACCAATTAAACTACCTAGTTCCGCTTTCCCTTGTCCTGTTCGGTCGCTTGGTAGATTATGCACCTAGACTTGACCTTGATTATAGGCTGGTTTTTCTGTTCGTCTTTTCAGCTCATCCTGCAAACTACTTTATTCGCTGGGCCTTAAATAAGGACAAGCCTGTCCTTGGAAACCAAATTGCTGATGACAAACTAATATACGCCTCTGAAGCGGCAGCAACGACCACTCACGCTCCTTGGGATCTGGAGTTGGATGATCAACGTGCTAAGGTGGGGCGAAGAATCGGTACTGTAGAACGATGGCTTATTGTGCTTTTAATGGCCTCTAAAAACGTTTCTAGCTTAGGTTTGGTCATTACCGCGAAATCAATCGTTCGGTACCCTCAGCTAAGCGACAAAGAGTTTGCAGAATACTACCTCTTTGGTACCTTGTTAAGTGTCGTTCTGGCCCTTGTGAGTGGTTTTTTAGTGTTGGGAGGACTCTAGTATGCAGTACATTGCCGCAAAATTTGATATGGTTGGTTCAAGAAAGCTGCACAGGCGCAGCGATGTTCAAAAACACTTTTTGCTCATGGCGGAAGACATTAACGTGAAGTTTTCTGATTATTTAGAAGCGGAGTTTATAGTAACACATGGAGATGAAGCCCAAGTACTATTAAAGGCATCGCAAGCGAAGTGGGTGTTTCGCATGTTCGAACATTTGTCTATTTCCATGGCTGAAGTAGATTTACGTTGTGGGGTGGGTTTAGGAACGCTTAGTACGGATCTTCAAGAAATATCTATAGGAATGGATGGCGAGGCTTGGCAGAATGCTAAACATGCCATTGACACTGCCAAAAAGAAGCGGCAAACCATCGGATTTTTTGGATTTGATTCAGAGTTGCAGACCCATCTTAATGCCATTGGTAATTTACTGTGCCATTTACAAGCGCGCTGGACCAAGGAGCAGACCGAGACTATTCGCTTATTATCACAGGAGCACACTCAAAAAGAAATTGCCGTTCTATTAGGGATCTCGCAAGCGGCTGTATCTAAGCGGTTGACGGCTGCAG
This sequence comes from Bacillota bacterium, assembly GCA_012799255.1. The sequence continues at coordinate 543 of JAAZLQ010000245.1, read as the reverse complement.
GCTGGCAGCATTACTACTGTGGTCGTGAATCCTTGGAGATGCTTTTAGAACGGGGTCTGTCCCCCACACGACTAACATAGTTCAAATACTTGACCCAGTCGACCTAGTGAATATGACAAGCGCTTCTAATACTACCATATGATGTAGAGGAGGGGCTTGTTGTTCACCTGCAATTACGTAGAACCCATCCATGGGCTTTGAATACGGTACCAACCCCAAACAGAATATAGTAAGTCTGAATCATAAAACATCGTCGGAGCTATGATCTGACCTTGGCTTAGGGTAGTCTAGGCCAAAGTTTCAGAATTGAGTAGGTAGACTAATAATTTATTGACAACAGGATACATTCGCGGTAAAATAGATACAATTAGAACGTCAGTTCGATCGAGTGGGTTAAACAGTTTGTTTGGGGTAGGGGGATCATTTGTGAACTTAAAAGAGCGTAAGGTGGCAGTAGTTTTAAGCGGTGGTGGAGCTAAAGGTGCTTATGAGGCGGGAGCTCTAAGCAGTATTGTAAGAAGAACCCAAGAGATTCACGTAATG
>JAAZLQ010000118.1 GCA_012799255.1 Bacillota bacterium | reverse complement strand
TGGGGGTATCAGTTGTGGTGATGGCGAGGTTGTGGGGGCAGGATTCAGAGACCATTGGGTGGTTTGGCGCCATATTGCTTAGTATAATGTATCCCCTTACTGGCGGTTATCTACCCAACTGAAAAAGCACTAAGAAAGACATTTGACAAGGATGGCAACAGAAAATGCAGTAAGTAAGCTTAGAATGACGGGAGTGGGCCATTCTCCCATGCTAGGAGGTACGCAAGATGGAGAGTTTGCTGCAGTCATTAAAGGGTCATCTGGGTCAGGCAGCATACGATGTTCTGGAGAAAATCGCGGGTTACATCGATGCTCACTATACTATGGACACACTTTTTGATGGGGTAGACGAGTTAAAGTTCAGAAGAAGTGGAAAAACCCTAGTAACCTTATATTTAAGGGGTGAATCCATCATTACTCTCATCATCTTTGGGAAGTATGAACGGGAGCAGTTTGAGCAGGTTCAGGACACCTTTTCGGAGTTTATCCAGAATTACTACTCTACTAGCCGTACCTACCATGATGGAAAGTGGATGTACATAAACCTTCAAGATGATTCGTATTTGAACGATGTTATTAGGTTAATCGAGATCAAGAAGAAACCTAATAGTAAAGTCATGTCTATGTGTGGATATAGGTGTGATCTGTGCAAAGCTTATTCCCCCAATATCAAGAAGGAAGATCAAAGGGACGACTTATCACGTGTCTGGAAGAGCTACTACGAGATAAATATTTCGCCTGGTGAAATTTACTGTGACGGGTGTCGTTCAACCAAAAAGGATGCCAAACGTATCGATGTTTGCTGTCCAGTACGGAAATGCGTTATTGAAAGAGACATCAACAGTTGTGCCGATTGCAAGCAATATCCCTGTGAAGCTTATGCAAAACGAGAGGGATTGAGCTTTCAGCAAGCCTTAGCCAAACGCGAAGGTAGCTTTTGCGGACAAGAATATGACACGTTTTTAAGAGCATTCGATAATAAAACCCGTTTAGATAGACTGAGAAGGATTCAATTGAAGGGAGATTGTATACCCTGAACAGCGGAGCGATTATAAGCAAGACTGAAGCCGGCGAATGGGCGTTGAGGAATAACCTATGACCTGATCCGGAAGTACTGAAAAGGGCGATTGAGATACGTAAGGCGCCACAGAAGTATAAGAGTGATGAAAAAATCCTAAATTGGACAAGGTACCTTAGGCAACTCAGTTCAATGGTTTGCTGACGTTCTAGAAACTAACCTGCAACTAAGGGGGTATCTGGTCAATGGGGGGTAACTATATGACAGTGTTTGAGCAAATCAGGAATGAAATCATGGCCGACCCAATGAATCTAGCCTACACGAAAAAGGGGATTCCACCTTTGTTTAAAGCAACCAGAGATGCTCGTGTAGTAATCGTTGGACAAGCTCCGGGGCGCAAAGCAGAAGAAACACGCATGTTTTGGAATGACGCTAGTGGTGATCGTCTGCGCGATTGGATGGGTATTTCGCGCGATCAGTTCTATGGTTCGGAGTACCTGGCACACTTACCTATGGACTTCTATTATCCAGGTAAATCTAAGAGTGGTGATAATCCACCCCGTATGGGGTTTGCAGAAAAATGGCATCCTCGCATACTAGAGGCGATGCCAAACGTTGAGATGATTTTGCTTGTCGGTAATTATGCTCAAAAGTACTACTTGGGCGGTCGACGAGAAAAGAGCCTTACCGATACAGTGAAGAACTTCCGGGCTTATTTGCCAAAATACCTGCCTTTGGTGCATCCATCACCACTTAATCATGGTTGGCTAAAACGTAATCCGTGGTTTGAACGTGAAGTTATACCTGTTTTGCGAGACATGATGTCTTTATTGGAGTAGGATTGTACATCCCTCTCTCTGACATCCTCAGGTTCATGAGTATTACGGTTCAATAAGGCCATTTTACGGAGATTGAGGGTCACCATCCAATACAGCAAGAATAGGAGAAGTAGATGCTTACTGGTTTAAGGATAGAAATGCCAAGTCGTGATGATTTAGGGTCCGCCAATATAGTATTTGAGAAGGCGATCACGTTGGCCTTTCAACAAGAAGATATCATTGAAGATGCACCTCAGGAGATTGAGTATAAGAAATTTCTCATTCGCGAATCTGTCGAAAATCGCAATTTCGATATGATTTTTCTAGTAGCCAAGCTCGAAGAACGGGTGATTGGTACCGTTTCATTTGGTCCTTGTGGCGATGATATAAGGGTATGCACAAACAATGAGCTGAATCACGTAGGAGAACAGGGAAGTCTCTACGTTTTACCAGAATATCAAGGGCAAGGTGTTGGCTCGGCGTTGATTAAAGCAATGCTTCAGCATCTTCAAAGTAATGGAGTGAAGCATTTTTGCTTGGATTGTGGCTTGAAAGTAGCCCAAGCAAAGTGGCTGCGAAAATTTGGTGAGCCGTATAAGGTGGTCAAGGACTATTGGGGTAAGGGTAGTCATCATCTAGTTTGGTTATGTGATGTGGCTGATTACATCAACAAGTAGAATGGGGATACAGTTTACATGGGTTATATCGAAAAAAGGACTGCGAGTGTGTAGAAAGGATGGCTGTCTAGCTCACCATCCTTTCATTAGTGGATGACTTTTACCAAACCCCGGTCAAAACATTTGCTTCTCGGGCAATATTCGTATTGTCGATATCCCTATCCCTGAGTTCTTCCACCGGGTGGGGGGCTGATTCGCTACGATAGTCGGTTCCGCGTTTTTGCTGATGGTTTTTAATCACTACGTGACTGGGTACTTTGTCAACATCATGATTTACTCTATTTTGGTAAGAGAAATATTCATGATCAGTGGGCAGTTCCTGAACACTGACGTAGTTTTCTCGATTGGCTGTCAACAGTATTTGCTCACCTAATACTTTTCGAACATAGTCGCGTGTGTCATGGAAATGGAGTAGCTTGGGGAACCGACCGTCGGGTATTACCTGTTGCCAGTGTTTATTTTCATATTTCGCCAATAGATCTGCCGCTTTATGCAGATGGGCAAGTTCCTGCTGGAAGTGCATCTCCCAGATAGATCTAGTATTGGGGCAAACCTCATCATTATAGAAAGAGTAGTAGAGGTAGCACTCCACGTACTCGTGGAGAAGCAGATTCTCCAACATAGTGCACTTGGGATCAAGAAGTGATCCGTAATGGGTCACGTGCTGTTCTTCGATCATAGCGATTTCTTGGTAGAGTTGCCGACCTAGGTCAGTGTAGTAGTAGGGACCAAGGTTCATGTAAAAGTTCATAGTCTGCTGTTCAGCTGCTACAATTATCAGAGCATTCAGCTTGGTTTGGTTATCTGCGCTCTTAAAATCTAAGGGATGCCGAACCGAATCAAACGGGTATCGATGCTCCGCTATCGTAGGTCGACCGGGGATGATGTCCACATATTTCCTAACTAAGTTTTCTTCAGGAATTTGCTCATCTAGATCAAGCAGATTAGCAAACCGATAAAGATGGTCAAAATCTTCTAGGAGAGCAAAGTCAAGGGTTTGCTTAGCATAGGGATCCGGTTCATTCATGGCTAACCAAGCAGTAAGGTCAGTGGCTAAATGTTCATAACCGATAGCTGTTTCAATAACCTTTTCATCAATCGGTTTGAGCCAATTGATCCGCTTTTGTTGTTGCTGTTCAACGCGACGGGTTAGGGCAAGTTCCTTTCGCAAGTCATTATTTTGGCACATGCGGTGGAACTCGTGCTTAAAAATGATTGCCTCCACTTCAATGCCATTCATGAGAATTACCCTGGTCTTGGTGTATGGATCTACTGTATGCTTGTCATACGGCGTGGGATAAAGCTTGGACCAATCCAAGATGCTGTCGTCAATTTTCATGGGCTTTTGTTCGAATGGATTCATCTAGTTTTCGCCTCCTGTGGTTGTTCTCATTTGCTTTAGTATTACCGACTGGTGGAGAAATATCATTTTTCGACTGCAGTCATTTAAGAAAGTATCGGATCTGAGAGGGGAACGGCCATGAAGCTGGTTTCATCCATTATTGGTATTGCCTTTGACTGTAAGGACGCGGACTCTTTAGCCGATTTTTATGCCAGGCTCTTAGGGTTGGAAAAAACCATTGCTAGCGGTATTTGGGCGGAATCCACACACCCCAAGGAATAATATTGGCTTTTCAAACTGTGGAAGATTACGTTCCTCCCGTTTGGCCTTGGAGGAAGGGGGAGCAGCAACAAATGGTGCACGTAGATTTCAAGGTCGATAACCTAGCCAAAGCGGTTGATCACGCCATAGCCTGTGGTGCCACCAAGGCAGATACGCAATATTACGAAACTTCCACTGTCATGTTTGATCCCGAAGGACATCCCTTCTGCTTGTCAACGGTTGACGCATGATTATCGAGATGAGTTCCAAGTAATCCGCATTGCACTTGCTCAAACATTGTCGTTTTGCATCGTCCTTTTCATCTATTGGAAAACTCAAGCACATAGCAAGCAGACATTTCGTGTCTAAGAGTCAAAGATCAAAGAAACAAGCTGAACATACAGTTGGAATTTATTCTCAACTCTATGTGTTGGCAATGGTTATGGTCTGTATCGAAATCTTATGTCCCCTGTTTGGTTGCTGAAAACAAGACGTGGTGCAAATATAAGCCATATAACATGGAATAAGCATCCCGGTGGCCCGGGGGGATCATATTGTGTTAGCGACTAAAGTTAATAAAATGTTGAAACGGAGTTGGGTGAACACTAAAACCCTGTTATTTCCCGTTTTGGTATTTAACTTTAATATGCTAAGTGTTAATATATAAAGTGAGTGTCCGCACAACTGCATACCCACTGCAACTAAGAACTAAGGATTGGTAGACTCTCGTAATACTATGGAAGGAAGTGTTGAAACATGAATTGGCTAGTTTTAGTATTCTTTGCCAGTGTACTAGCTTTGGCGTACGCAAGCCTGAACTTCTATTCGATCAGGCGGCTCGATGAAGGCACTCGCTTGATGAAGGATATTGCATCGCGTATTCGTTTGGGTGCAGTTACTTTCCTTAACTATGAGTTTCGCATTATTTCCATGATAACTGTGGTGGTCGCTTTGTTGATGGGTGTAGTATTAGGTTGGTATGTGGGCGTAGCTTTTTTAATAGGTGTTACAATGAGTTCATTGGCTGCTGTGGTAGGTATGCGGATCGCTACCTATGCCAATGTACGGGTATCAAATACTGCTAGAACCACCAAAAAACTGGGACAGACCCTAAAGGTGGCCTTTCAGGGTGGTTCTGTCATGGGACTTTGTGTGAGTGGTTTTGCCCTTTTAGGATTAGTTATAGTTTATGTAGTATTTGGAGTTCTACTTAAACAGTTATCGATTGAAAATGTGTACTTAGTCAGAAACTGGCTAGGTATTGAGTTTTCCCCATTCACAATGACCATTTCTGGCTATGCTTTAGGGTGCTCAATCATTGCCATGTTCTTCCGTGTAGGCGGGGGTATTTACACGAAAGCAGCGGATATGGGCGCTGACTTAGTTGGTAAGGTGGAAGCCGGTATTCCAGAAGATGACCCCCGGAACCCTGCCACCATCGCAGATAACGTCGGGGACAACGTGGGTGACGTAGCCGGTCTTGGCTCAGATTTGTTGGAAAGCTTTGTAGGTGCAATTTCGTCCGCCGTAATTCTTGCTTTCCACCTATTTCTTTCCAGTGAGGCTAAGAATAGTGGGATAACTCAATCGGCCCTACAAAAAATGTTTATGTATCCAGTGGTCCTTGCAGGTTTCGGTGTCCTTGCTTGTATTATTGGTATTGCATATATAATACTAAAAGAGTTATCTGAGGATCCTCACCGCGAACTTAATATTTCTACTTGGGTATCTGCTGGCCTCACTATTGTGCTGGCTGGCTTCGGATGTTGGTTTATGTTCAGGGGTGAGGACTTAACAGGGCTTAATTTTAGTCTAGGGGTTTTTTCTCCCTGGATCGCTGCTGTGTTGGGAATTGTAGCAGGGGTTGTAATCGGCTTGATTGCTGAGTACTACACCAGCTATGACTACAAGCCAACCAGAAGTATTGCTGCTGCTAGTACAGAAGGTCCTGCCCTCACTATCACTCAGGGTATGTCTGTGGGGATGCGCTCCACCATGGCGCCAGTATTAGTACTGGGTGCAACAGTTATTACCGCGTATGGTGCAGCGGGAATGTACGGTATTGCCATGGCTGCTGTTGGTATGCTATCGTTTGTTACAACAACTGTTACAGTTGACACTTACGGTCCCATTTCTGATAATGCTGGTGGTATTGCCGAAATGAGCAAGTTGGATGATGAGGTTCGGGAAATCACCGACAAGCTCGATTCGGTAGGTAACACCACAGCGGCTATTGGTAAGGGCTTCGCCATTGGTTCCGCTGCCTTAGCTGCTACCTCTTTAATGGTCGCCTATATTTTCTCATTTTCACCACCAGAGGTGGATCCCCTTTTGGATATCATTAACCCTATGACCTTGGTAGGTGCCATGGTAGGAACAGCCTTACCCTACCTATTTTCCGGTATGCTAATTGAGTCTGTTACCAAAGCAGCGCGGAAGATGGTTGACGAGGTTCGTCGTCAGTTTAAGGAAAAACCAGGAATCTTAGACGGAACAGAAGAACCCGATGTCAGCTCTTGTATCGCCATTGCTTCTGAAGGAGCGTTACAGGAGATGAAGCTACCTTCGTATATGGCAGTTGTGTTCCCCCTTCTGGGAGGCTTTGTGTTTGGCGCCAACTTCGTAGGTGGCATACTGATTGGCTCTATCATGTCCGCAATTATGCTTGCACTTTACACTGGAAACGCCGGTGGTGCTTGGGATAACGGCAAAAAGTTTGTCGAGTCTGGTGGGTTAGAAGGGCATGGTAAAGGTGGTCCGACCCATGCAGCCGCAATTGTGGGTGACACAGTGGGCGATCCCCTCAAGGATACTGTTGGTCCTTCGCTGGATATTTTGATTAAAATTATGTCCACCATCTCGCTTATTGCCGTTGCTATTTTCGCTAAGTACAATCTATTCGATTGGCTGATGAGTCTGTTTAAGTAGTTAGTAATGAGATACCGCTAAGGTGTGCCAAAATACACGTTAGCGGTATTTTTCAATGATTAGCGGAAGAACATGCTGTAGAGGTGCGTCGACTCATTCTCTTACATGGTCCGGAGAAGTGGCAGGGATAAGTCCTGTTGAAGGGAGGAACTTCTCGATGAAGCTAGTTTATGGGACAAAAAATCTTGCAAAAGTGCAGCACATGAGAGACATGTTGCGCGGGCTGGATCTAGAACTTGTGAGTCTAAACGACGTGGGTCAAATAACCGTCGGTATTAATGAGTCGGGGAATGATCCGCTGGAAAATGTTTGTATCAAAGCCAAAGCATACTTTAACGTCTTGAGGGTTCCGGTTTTTTCCTGTGATTCTGGCCTAATATATTGAGGGATTGGAACTTCATGATTCACGTACGCAGAGTAAATGGAACCGAGCTCACAGACGAGCAAATGCTAAATTACTATTCCGGCCTTGCCGAGCGTTTTGGAGGAAGGGTAAAAGCCCAGTACAGAAATGCGATCTGCTTAGTGGTCAATGAGCGGCAAATATATCAGGTGGATCAGGACGATACTATTTGACTTAAAGCAGGAAAAGAGTAATGGAAAATCTAGCGTACCACAGAGTCTTGGCTTTAGACGTTTCTTTGAATGTGCATTGTTTGCCGATAGACAAAAAGAACACGATTTCAGTTTAGAAGGCAGACAATTGTGGTGAAATAAGATCGTGGAACCGAGAGCCCTTGTTTCCGTGATTAAATGGAGGCATGGGCACTTGACGGACAGCCTTGACCGGATTAATCCACTTCCGTAAGGTAGCTAATGATGTAATATGATTACATGCAAAGTGAGGTCTACGCTTTGAAATCTAGTATTCGCCTTGTGGTAGTTGTTTTTCTGATAATTATTTTGGTTGCTACATTTGGATATCTTGCGTCCAGGAGTAAACCGACCTTCTTGACTGAGAAAACCTGACTTGGGGTACAAGGATAATCAAGTTCATAGACTTACATTTAACTGGCCAGGTGATAGAAGTATTCCAGAAGTCCCGATTAGAATAGGCAAAAGCATATACAGATTTGGGTTTGATACAGGTTGCGGCGTTGGTATCTTATTGACAGACGTACTTGAAGACGAGATTGACTATACTCTCATCGGTAAGTCTGAAGCTTTAAACAGAGATGGCTCTCATCGTGGTTGGAACAAAACGGTGCTAATCAATGAGTTTGAAGTGTTTGGTGAAACATACAAAAACGTTGAAACGATCATGGCCGATTGGAGCATGTTTTCATCGGAGGAGTTTTATGGAACAATAGGCCTTGCCTATTTCCAAGCAAAAGTTATAACGCTTGATTATCAAGGTCAGAGAATTGCAATTCGTAGCAATCCTATTAACTATGATCAGCTAGATCCAAATAAGTACATAGTACTACCACTACATCGTTCGACGAGCAGGATGCAAGAAAACTTGCCGTTTTTTGAAGCAGAATACAAGGGATCGCCAGTAATGGTGTACATGGACACCGGAAAAAACTACTCATATGTATTGAATCCAGAAAGCGGAATATCCATTGGAGAAAGATCAACTAGTTTTGTAGACATCCCTGTAAGAATAGGTAGCCTAAATTTAACGCTTCAGGATGTGCTTGAAGTAAACAGTATTGCTCAGGCTGAAGGGTTGCCTTTTCCTACAGCGATTGAAATGAACTCGGACCAAATCTGGAAAAGCAATCTGTTGGTGACATTTGACTTAATAGAGCAGAAAGTGATTCTCAGAAAGCTATAGAAGACAGGAGATGGGTGATCTTGAAGACAATACTGGTATATCAGTCGTATTCTGGATTCACAAAAAGATATGCTGAGTGGATACAGGAAGAATTGAACTGTACTACTGTTCCACTAAAGGAAGCGGACATTAGTAAAGTTGCTGAGTACGACATAGTGATTTTTGGTGGTGGAATCCACGCTAGTAGGATCAATGGGGTAAAGTTCATCCGAAGCAATTGGGAGACCTTAAAAACCAAACACCTCATTATGTTTGCAACAGGTGCAACTCCTGCAGAAGTCAAAGAAGAAGTTGACAAATATAGAGAGATCAATGTTCCATCTGGATCCAACATTCCTTTCTTCTATTTTCAAAGTGGCTTGAATTATAAGGATATGAGAGTGATCGACAAGATACTGATGGGCTTGGCAAAATTCGTACTAAAGACAAAGAAAGACAAGGATTCAGTAGAACAAGGAGCAACGGCAACAATGTTTGAGCCGCATGATAGCTCAAATCCCATTTTTATTAAACCGTTGATCGATTACGTTAAAGGGTTAGGTTGATCTCGGAGTAGGTGATGTTTATTACATGGAAGTAAATGGAGTTGTGTCTGAACCATTAGAACCAGATCATGTTCTCGTTTGGCTCAAGTTTGAGGAAATACGTGAAAAGCTGCTCTTACCTCATCAGATTTGGGCAGTTGAACAAGTGCACAAAAGATATGGCAAATAACTATCTGATGATATTGGAGGTTGGCATATGAGCATCGTGATACGTAAGTTAAGTGCAGATCTTGCCGAAGATTATGTATGGTTTTTTGATACTAC
>JAAZLQ010000060.1 GCA_012799255.1 Bacillota bacterium | reverse complement strand
ATGGATGAGCAAATAGGGATTGTAGAAAAAGGTGGAACGATGCGGTTAGGTGCCTATCCATGTCAGCTCAAGGAGAATTCGGTTTTACACAGGCTATACGGTGAAGAGCAAATAAGTGAACGACATAGACATAGGTTTGAAGTCAATAATGCATATAGAAATACCCTTGTAGAAAACGGGTTAGTAATCAGTGGAACTTCTCCCGATAACCACTTAGTAGAGGCAGTTGAATTGGCTAACCATCCCTTCTTTGTGGGCGTGCAATATCATCCTGAGTTTAAAAGCCGACCGAATAGACCCCATCCTTTATTCTTGGGGCTAGTTAAGGCCTCCATGGAGGGAATACAATGAGAGATTACCAGAGTGAACTGAGAAACAGAGTACAGTTTATTCAGGATTGTTTAGCATCTGCCTCAGCCCAAGGTATTGTGTACGGAAATAGTGGTGGTAAAGATAGTGCTCTTGTGGGTATTTTGTGTAAACTGGCTTGCGAAAATACTGTGGGATTGATTATGCCCTGTAGATCAAAGCGCAACTACTTAGAGGATAAAGGAGATGCTGAAACAGTTGCCGAGCAGTTCGGTATCGACGTAAGGACTGTCGACCTCGAACCTTCATTGAACGAGGTGGAACAAGCGGCAAGGCAAGTCACGTCCCCAACTAATCTGGCGCTAACCAATATTGCACCACGCCTACGGATGACAATTCTCTATGCGGTAGCCGCTAGCGAAAACAGACTGGTAGCCGGCACAGGCAACAAAAGCGAGGGTTATATGGGCTATTTTACCAAATGGGGCGATGGCGCCTTTGACTTTAACCCCATTGCAGATTTGACTGCTACGGAAGTCATTGATTTTTTGCGCTTCTTCAAAGCTCCCAAATCTATATTGGACAAAGCTCCTTCTGCTGGTTTGTTCGATGGCCAGACGGATGAACAGGAAATGGGGGTCACCTACCAAAGCATTGATGCTTTTCTGAAAGGTAACCCCATTAATGAACAGGATCGACTTATTATTGAGAAATATCACCAATCAAGCGAACACAAACGGCGCATTCCGTTGGTGTATGGGGGATAAGGATCAGGACGAAATTTCAGGAATATGCAGGATTTATCCACGTAGTCTAGAAAAGGCACACGTATTCTAGTAAAGACAAGGAATGAAATGAGATGATCCGAAACAGGCCGGAAAGTCGTGTCAAAGCGGTATTAATCAGTTTAATATTATGTGTTACGCTTTTGGTTATGGTTGTTCAAGTGATGGGAGCTGGGGTGCAGATGAAGAAGATTTTTGCAGCTGAGGTTCGGGAAGAGTTGGAAAAAACAAGGATTATTTCGGGCTTTTTTACAGAAGAAGATTTTGCAGTTCTTCCAGGACCCATGCAAAGGTATTATCGCCATTTGACCTTGGTGAATCAACCAAAGATGTCCAATGCAAGGATCATCTTCAATGAAGTGACTTTCAAAAACGGAAACATGGATCTTCAACTTTATTGTGAGCAGTTTAATTTTGTGGAAGAGCCAACTCGTATTGCCTACATGGTGGCCAAAATAGCTGGCCTAATTCCGTTTGAAGGAAGAGATAAATACCAGAATGGTCAGGGTCAGATGACGGGTAAGTTAGCAAAACTGATCAAGATTTTTGATGCTACAGGTCCCGAAATGGACCAATCTGCTTTAGTGACAATCCTTACAGAATGTTTAATTGTGCCAACATACGCCCTCCAAGATTACATTACATGGGAGGAGCTAAACGATCAGCAAGCTCGGGCAACGATTCGCTACAATGGCGCAGAAGCGTCGGGTGTCTTCACCATTGACGATAGTTGCGAAACGGTGACTTTCCACACCTACGATCGTTACATGGACCGCGGCGGAGGCGTCTTTGAATTGGTACCTTGGAGAACTGAAATTGTTGGGTATACTCAGCACAAGCAAAGAAGAGTCCCCCGCGGCCTTAAAGCTATCTGGGAACTGCCCGAAGGAGATCTTGTATACTTTGATGGGGTGGTTTCGAGTGTTGAGTATGATGTTGAAGACTTTTAATGCTATCCGAATTGCTATAGATGCGTCCAAAAGAAAAAAGACCGCGAATGCGGTCTTTTCTTCGTTTTCGGTTTTACCTAGCTAGATCTTAAATCCTTCAGTCAGTTCCATGAGTAAGCCAGCTTGTTCAGCAAGATCGTTAGCTGACATCGTAATCTCTTGAAGCGTAGCGGCCTGCTCCTCTGTGGCCGCAGCCATCTGTTCAGAACCACTGCTTAGCTCTAGGGCGTAACCAGCAACCTCTTGGATGCGGGCGCTAATAGCGTTGATGGCTTGACCAATTTGCCCGAAGGTCTCACCGGCAATTTGTACGCTGGTAGAACCTTCTTTAACCTCAGCAATACTCTCATTTGCCTCAGACATTACTTGATTAATCTGGTTATGAACCTCTCGTAGCAAATTGGCAATTTGTTCTGTGGCAGCAGCGGATTGCTCAGCGAGACTACGAACTTCTTCTGCAACAACCGCAAAACCTCTCCCCTGATCCCCTGCCCGGGCAGCTTCGATGGCTGCATTTAAAGCTAGGAGATTCGTTTGATCTGAGATACCCCTAATCAAGTCGGTAATCTTGCCAATTTCAGTGGACTGTATGCCAAGCTGTTCTACACTTTGATATAGACCACCGAAACTGGTTTCGATATTCTTCATTTGATTGACCGCTTTCAAGATTAACTCCTGACCATCTCGGGAAACCTTCTGTACCGCCGCGCCGTCCTCATCAATGGTCTGGACATGATCACTCATTTGCTGGACTGAACCTGCAAACTCGTTGGTTGTGGCGGCCATTTCTTCCGTTGAAGCACTAATTTCTTGACTAGAGCGGAAAACAGAACGACTTAGCTCGGCAGTAGTATCACTGGCCACCTTCACATCACCAATTAACTTACCAAGATCCTGTTGTAGCTTCCTAAAAGTTTGAGCCAACACGCCCAGTTCATCGTTGTTGGTTAGCTTTACTTCTGTAGTAAAATTACCCTGGCTAATCTCTTCGGCAGCAGAAACCAAGCTAAATACAGGTTTAATCAAAAGTCGATCACTAAAGACAATTCCGATCCCCAGACCCACTAACAGAAGAACGAAACCGATCATCAATGTCCGCTGTAACTGGGCTCGAACTTGGTCAGTAGCCTCATTGTAAGAAATCATGGCCCCCATTGACCAACCTGTACGATCCAACGTGGAGAAGGCAACAAACTTTTCCTCACCCTCGTTGTAATCAATTTCACCAGCCTGGGTGTTCAGCACTACCTCAGCGATGGCTCTATCTGCCATTTGCTGACCAAAAACACTAGGATCAGGGTGGGCCAAAACTAAGCCAGATTGATCTAAGAGCACAAGATAACCACTCTCGCCTACTGTTCTGGTGGAGATCATGGCCGACAAGCGGTCTAGGGCTACGTCAATCCCCACTACACCGATTGGTTGATTATCCCGAGCCTTATAAACCGGGACTGCTACGCTAACAACTAGTTTACCGCTTCCAGTATCGATATAAGGTTCTGTCCAGGTGATTTTCCCGGCCTGAATTGTCCGAGGATACCAGGGACGAGTGGTTGGATCAAAACCTGGGGGCAAACCGCCAGGTGCGGGAGGATAAACGTGAAAGCCCTTGTCTCTTGTTCCGTAAAAGACGTTTTCAACGTCTTCGTGGGACTCCATATAGGCTTTAAAGATCTCCAAAACCCGATCCGCAGCTTGGGGATCAGTGAGGACATTTTGCACGCTGGCATCCTGGCTCAACATAATCACTGCGTCTTCCACCGATTTCAGAAAGACATCAGCCACATCCACTCCGCTCTTAAGAGCATCCCGGGCACTAACCCGCACATTCTCGGTTAACAGGGCCCTCGCTGTACGATATTCACTGATACCCAAAAGAACAACTGGTGTCATTACTAACGCAAAAACTAGAAAAAGCATTTTCCAGCGGAGCGAAAGTCTCATGAATAACCCCTCCTTAAAAATCTGTATAATGCTTATTAATTCTGCGTTTCTCAGATAATTCCTCCAAGGAGGTTAATCACCCCTTTTGCAACTAGTACCGTACTTGGTTAGTTATCGGCTCAAGACTGATCTGTTTGGCTGGTTGTCGATCACTAGCAAAGAGAGGAATCTCGCCGTTAAACAGGCCTTCATCCCCTAAGTAGCAAGCAGTCGCCCCGGTTACAGCCCCATAGATTGAGTGGGTAATAAACTCACTTAGTACCGTTCGGGGATGACCAGGTTCTACCCTTGTGGCCCCGAGGGTTCCCAAGACACCATAGAGACCCATCCACGCAACGCCACCAGTAGTGATTGCTCCTTTTAAAGCAGCGTTGTCTTTACCTGTAACGGACAACATATAAACGGACGCTATACCCAAGAGGCCAGCTATGGCTGTATCGGCAAGCCAGCCAACTAACCTACCCTGAGGAGTGGCTATTTTATGGGCTGGTAGAAGCATCCCCGCGGCCCTGGCCGGCCCGCCAAACTCCGAAGCGTGACTTTTCATCAATATTGACCCAACCACATTCTTCACTGCTCCTCCAGCAAGCCCTGAAATCACTCCAAGTAATAATCGATCGCGCATTTTGTTCATTCTATCACCTCATCCATAGAATACCCAAAAATCAAGAAAACCCCCAGGATTACCTGGGGGCTCGACACAAAATGGGGCAGGACCCCATCCTAGTCAGCGCTTGGTGTATCTACCTCTTTCATCGCTTCTGTAAGGGTATGCCAGGCCAGAACAGCACACTTTACTCGAGCAGGCATATTAGCGATATTCTGAAAGGCAATCGCCTCTTCCAGTAATTCTAGTTCAGTTTCGGAGCTGATCTCTCTCTTGATCATCCCCAAGAAAATATCAGCTAAATTGCGAGCCTCTTCTGCAGAACGTCCTTTAATCAACTCGATCATCATCGAGGTCGAAGCCTGGGAAATGGCACAACCACTGCCAGTAAAGGCCGCGTCCACAATCTTACCATTTTCGACCAGTAACTCGATGGTAATATCATCTCCACAGCTGGGGTTATGTCCCCTTTCAGAACAAGTGGCAGATTCTAGCTGTCTTTTGTGCTCACTCTTTTGACTATGTTCTAGAATTAGCTCAGTATAGAGTGCACTAAGATCCATAGCCTAACCACCTCCTTACGCCCCTTAAACTAGTAATACAAGCGTCTATTTCATCTTTAGTGTTGTAGAAGGAAAAACTAATTCTAGAAGTTGCCGGTGCCCCAAGATATTTCATCAGAGGCTGGGCGCAGTGATGACCAGCCCTAAGGGCAATCCCGTCCGAGTCAACGATTGTGGCAACATCGTGGGGATGGCAGCCTTCCAGTGCAAATGAGATAACTGGTCCCCTCCTATCCGTATGCAGAGGGCCACAAATCTTGAGATAAGGCACCTTTTGTAGCTCCTCCAAGGCATATACGGTGAGCTCCCGTTCATAGGCTTCCATAGTCTCAAAACCAATGCCTTCAAGGAAATCAATAGCTGCAGCTAGACCTACTGCCCCTTCCACATTGGGCGTCCCTGCTTCAAATTTGTGGGGCAGTTCATTAAAAGTGGTAGTTTGTTCTTCTACGTACTCCACCATCTCGCCACCCCTTAAAAAGGGGGGCATGGACTCGAGAAGGTCTTTCTTTCCATATAGAACACCAATTCCCATGGGGCCGAACAATTTGTGTCCGGAAAAGGCGAAGAAGTCAGCATCCAGGCTTTGTACGTCAGTTCTCAGATGGGGCGCACTTTGAGCTCCATCCACCACAACCACTGCACCTTTCTGGTGAGCATAAGCAATTAGTTCTTCTAGGGGATAAATAGTTCCAAGTACATTGGACATTTGGGCGATTCCAACCACCGCGGTTTTTTCGTTAATTACGTTTTGAACCTCTGTCCAATCAAGGGTGAAATCTTCAGTCAAATAAAGGTAGCGCAAGATCGCACCCTTCGCTTGGGCAACCATTTGCCAGGGTACTAGATTGCTATGGTGTTCCGAGATGCAGAGTACAATTTCATCTCCCGGTTCAACCTGGCTGAGTCCGAAACTATAAGCCACTAAGTTCAGAGCTTCGGTGGCATTTCTGGTGAAAATAATCTCTCGAGGAGAAGCTGCGTTAATGAACTTTGCCACCTTAGCTCGGGCATTTTCATACAGTGTGGTTGCTTGCACGCCTAAATAATGGGCGCCCCGGTGAGGGTTAGCATTAAACCGTTCTTTGTATTCACGTATGGCATCTAACACATCTACAGGTGTATGGGTTGTTGCAGCGTTGTCCAGATAAATCAAGGGCTTTCCATGTACCTTCTCTTGTAAAGTGGGAAATCTCTTCCGGATCGCCTCAGGATTATACATGGGATGACACCAGCTTTCGCTCTAAGGCCTGCTCAACAACGGCTTTCTGTCGGGGTGGAAGAAGATCCAAAACAGGTTGGAAGGATGCCTTCGCAATTTCAGTTGTAGCTTCTCCTTCACTTAAGCCGCGACTCATCAAGTAGAATAGCTGCTCTGGATCTGCTTTACCAGCACTGGCCGCATGACCGCCCTGCACATCGTCCTCCTCAGATAACAAGAGGGGAATAGCGTCAGACTTAACAGTAGGGTCAAGGAGTAAGACGTTTTCTTCCTCGTTACCATTGGCCAAGCGAGCCCCTCTGCGAAAATCTAAGGTGCCGCGGAAAACCTTGCGGGCCTGGTCTTTTAGTACGCCACGTACTAAGATGTCGCTCTCGCTTCTGTAACCTTCGTGGATCATCTGGTAACTCAAATCTAAAACTTGCTCGTTAATCCCCAAGTACATGCCATCCACATTACACACTCCATTGGCGGCAACTTTCCCTAAGAAATTAGTGATAGCATATTTGCTTCCCAGCTCCACTTGGACATATCGCACACTGGCATAAGGTCCCACATCTACGTAATGGGAATCCAAATGGATTGATTTGCCATTTAGACGCTGCACCTTAATCAAGTTCACTTTAGCCCCTTCCGCAGCAATAACTTTGGTGAAGCCATTGTGAAAGGCTGCTTTTTCTGATCCGGCAAGATATTCGAGGACTACAGTTATTTCGCTGTTTTTCTGAGCCACAATGACATTATAGTCAAGGAGCGCATCATTAGCGTCTGTGAAACTATATTGGACATGGAGGGGTTCTGCTATCCGCTGGCCCTGAGCGATTTCTAAATAGAAACCTCCATTGGCATGTTGGACAGTTAAGTCAACCAGTTCCCGAGAGACACCAGATTGTCCGGTACTAGAAACCTCGTTCCATGGTGATCCTGGCATCGCCTCCAGGATTATGTTTGGGTCAATGTTACTCGGGAGATAACTAAGAGTATAGGGCTTGATTGGCACTTTGGTTTCTGCTTGAAAAGAGAAAGTGTTGAGTCCAAGCCAACGATAGCTGAGTCTTGGTAGAATGTTTAGCGCTTCAGTAATTGTTTTTTCCATATTATCCCCCCTCACCCAATGGTACCTTCTAGTTCTAGCTTAATCAGGTTGTTCATCTCTACAGCATATTCAAGAGGTAACTCTTTGGAAATAGGCTCCACGAACCCTCTGACAATCATAGCCTTTGCTTCTTCTTCATCTATTCCACGACTCATTAAATAAAAGATGGCTTCATCACTGATGCGACCAATCTTGGCTTCATGCCCCAGATCTACTTCATCGGTATCGATTTGCATCACGGGAATCGTATCGGAAACGGACTCGTTGTCGAGAATCAAGGACTCGCAAGTCACAGTGGATTTAGAATGATGAGCATTCTTGTTGATCTTTACCACACCACGATAAACGGCCACTCCTCCACCTTTAGAGATGGATTTAGTATTGATGGTGGAACTAGTGTAGGGTGCTGCATGAACAACCTTGGTACCTGTATCAAGGATTTGCCCGGTTCCGGCAAATGTAACCCCAATAAACTCAGAACGGGCCCTTTCACCCTTCAGGATACTCATGGGGTATAGCATGGAAACTTTGGAACCAAACGATCCTGATACCCATTCTATGGCACCATCCCGTTCAACCAAGGCCCGTTTAGTATTCAGATTAAACATGTTACGGGACCAGTTTTCAATAGTACTGTAACGCAGGGTTGAACCTTCTCGGACGAAAAGCTCTACGCAACCGGCATGAAGATTGTTTACAGAATAACGGGGAGCGGAACACCCCTCGATGAAGTGCAAATATGAGCCTGGTTCCACAATGATTAGGGTGTGCTCAAATTGGCCTGCCCCAGGCGCATTAGAACGGAAGTACGATTGCAGTGGAATCTCCACTTTTACTCCGGCTGGAACATAAACAAAGGAACCACCAGACCAGACGGCTCCATGCAAGGCAGCAAATTTGTGATCCCGGGGAGGAACTAGACTCATAAAGTGTTCGCGAACCAAGTCTTCATACTCATGAACCGCTGTTTCCATGTCTAGGTAAACGACACCCTCTTTGGCAACGCTTTCCTGGATGCTGTGGTAAACCACTTCGGAATCGTATTGAGCACCAACTCCAGCTAAGAACTCATGTTCTGCCTTGGGAATTCCCAGCAGGTCAAAGGTTTGCTTTATATCAGCCGGAATATCCTCCCATGTGTATTTCCGCTCAACGGTAGGTTTGACATAGGTGACAATGTTGTCGATATCCAGTTCGGTTAGGTCTGGACCCCACGGTGGTAGATCCAGCTGATGATAGGTTTCTAGAGATTTCAGCCGAAAGTCTAACATCCACTTAGGCTCGTTTTTTTGTGCGGAAATTTCCCGAATGATCTCTTCAGTCAACCCTTGTTCTGTCTTGTAACTATAGGTGAAGGGATTCTTTTGATCGTATAACTCTCGCTCAATATCAGCTACATAAGTCTTCTTACGGCTCAAACAAATCTCCCCCTTAACCCTTGTACGCTGCGAAACCAGATTTGACCACTTGGTCGATGAGTTCCTGACTTCCACTTTCCACAATGCGTCCATCCACCAAGAAGTGAACAAAGTCAGGCTCGATGTAGTCTAATAGGCTCTTATGATGAGTAATCACCACCATGGAGTTGTCAGTGTGGTGATATTCTTCGATCCCTTTGGCCACAACCCTAACTGCATCAACGTCTAGTCCAGAATCTGTTTCGTCGAGTATTGCTAGCTTAGGATCTAAAACAAGCAATTGCAGGATTTCACTCTTCTTTTTCTCGCCACCAGAAAAACCATGATTCAGGTATCGGGCGGCGTATTTGGGATCCATTTCCAAAACTTCCATTTTTCTCTTAAGTAGTTTCTGAAATTCTAAGACCTTCACAGGTGCTTGCGAAGTGGCACTCTTGGCTGAGCGCAGAAAGTTCTCTAGGGTAATCCCAGGGATTTCTTGGGGATATTGAAATGACAAAAACAGTCCAAGTTGGGCCCGTTCGTGAGTCTTTAACTCAGTTATGTCATTACCGGCAAATTCTATCTTCCCTGCCGTTATTTCATACTTGGGATGCCCCAAGAGCACATTAGCCAGAGTGGACTTTCCGGCTCCATTAGGACCCATGATCACATGGATTTCTCCCTCTTGTACCTCCAAGTTTAGGCCCTTAATAATCTCTTTTCCGTCAATTTCGACATATAAATCACTAATCCGCAAAAACGCGTTAGGCATGTTTACGGCCCCCTCTCTGCTATGGAAAGGATACCATATTTAACTTGCGGTCGCAACTAATTCTTTGACAAAAAAGCTAGGGAGTTGACCAAATGGTAATTGTGCCTGATTTGGTAAATGCTCCCTAGCTGGTCATCCTTTTAGAGCCCCCGCAGTTAATCCGCTAATGAACTGCTTGGACATGCTTAAATACAGGATTAACAGTGGAATACTGGAGATCACCATCCCAGAAAAAAGCAGACTCCAATCCGTCATATACTGGCCAAAAAAGATGGTCATGCCCAAAGGAACAGTCTTTAGGCGATCTGTTTGAATATATAGTAACGGAAAGAAAAAGTCATTCCACCAAGGTATGGAGTTAACCATGGCTACCGTGGCTAAACCTGGCCGGATTAAAGGAAGCATGATCTGGTAAAAAATGCGCAGATCACTGCAGCCATCAATCCGCGCCGAATGTTCCAAGTCCTTGGGGATAGTTTTGAAGAAACCGGTTAAAAGGAAGACGGACATAGGCATCCCGCTGGCCACGTAGGTCAAAATCAAGGACCAATGATTGTTCAAAAGCTTCAGATTACGCATAAGAACAAAGAGAGGAAGAATGCCCAGCCTAATTGGGATCATTATTCCGGCCAAAAAGAAAATATACAAGAAAGTATTGAACCGAAATCTGTACCTACTCAAGGCAAAGGCTGCCAGGGAGGAAAGGATTAAGACTAGTACGGTCGAGATGAGCGTAACCAGAATGCTGTTAATCAAGTAGACATTGAAACGCGCTTTAGACCAGACAGTTGTGAAGTTCTCCCAACGCCAAACGGTAGGGAGTCCAAATGGATCCGCGAATATTTCGCGGGTGGACTTAAACGATGTTATAATCATCAAGAAAACAGGGTAGGCAAAGACTAGGGCAAAGAAAGTTAGGACTACATAAATTAGCACCTCACCAATCCGCTTAGTTTTCATTCTCCTCCCCCTCTAATACTCTATCTCGCTCTGCCGGATTTTTTTGATTCCAAAATAAGATACAAGAGAAATAATAGCGAACATAAGTACTGCAATAGCTGAAGCGATGCCGATTTGGCCAGATTCGCCGCCGGTAGTTGAATCTCCAAAGGCGGTTCTGTAGAAAAAGGTCCCTAGCAAATCGGTGGAATAATAGGGATTACCACTGGATCCCTGCATAATGAAGACTAGATCAAATGTGTTAAAGATCCAAATAAAAGTTAGAATTGTAACCATACCGATGGTGGGGAGAACCAAGGGAACTGTAACGTACAAAAAAGCTTGCCAGCTGGTTGCTCCATCAACCCTAGCAGCTTCGTAGTATTCATCTGAAATTCCCTGCAGGCCTGCTTTAAAGACCAGGATAGGAAACCCAAGCCAGCGCCAAGCGTTGACCATAATGATCGCATACAGGGCAGTACTGGTCTGGCCTAACCAAGACTTAGCCCATTTGCCTAACCCCAGTAACCTTAACCCCTTGTTGAAAGCACCCCAGGTAGGGTTGAGAAGCAGGAGCCACAAAAAGCCAACTACTACCATGGAGAGTGTATAAGGTACGAAATATGCCGTTTGGAGCAAACTGTACCCCTTTTTCTCCTTGGTGAAAAGGACGGCAAAAAATAAACCCAATGTACTTTGTAATAAGAATGTGATCCCAAAAAAGATGCTATTGTGCTTAAGGGCGTTCCAAAACCTAATATTGTAGGGATTTTGGGTTAGAACGACGCGAAAATTCTCTAACCCCTGAAAGGCACCTCTGACCATTCCGTTCCACGAATATAAGCTATAGCCGATGGCCGAAGTAAGAGGATAGACCATAAAAAGTAGATAAACTAGTAGTCCTGGTAAAAGGAAAAAGATGAAAGTGTACTTTTGAACCCAACGTCTAAGCATAACAACGCCCCCCGAAATGGGCAAGGGTCCAAAAAAACCCTTGCCCCAAGAAACTCCTAATTTCTCTAATTGTTAAAGGGTTCATACCAAGATTCGAGTCCGGTTTGAATGTTCGTGATTGCTTGATCGAGGGTGATGGTGTCACTAAATACTCCTTGCAGTTCATTTTGCAGCAAGGTGGATCCACTAGGTGTTCCATAACGGAATGCTGTTAGCATTAAGTAAGAGGTGGCATGCTCGCCCAGCATTGATACAATCTCTTGCAGTAACGGGTCAGAGATTTCTATTCCTGGAACAACGGAAAGCACTTGTAGCGTATTGGCATAGAGGGTGCCAAATTCTTTCGTAGCCGCCCACTTCAAGAAGGCCAATACTTCCTCTGGATGCTCGGTATTGGCATTCATACCATAAGAAGCATCTACATACATGCTGAAATACTTGTTTTGCTCGGCTGTAGTGTTGGGTACGATGAATACACCAATCTCGAGATCTGGATTCATCTGAGCCATGGTGCCAAACTCATAAGAACCAGCCAAGAACATGGCTGCCATTTCTTGAGCAAACATCATCTGCATATCAGTGTACCCTACACCGACATAGTCATCAGGAAGGTACGGTCTTAACTCCAACATTTTTTCAATGGCGGTTTTGAATCTCGGATCGGTGAAATTCACTTTTCCGCTCACTACTTCATCGAAAAATGTTCCACCACCATAGTAGGTCGGTGCTACTGCTCCAAAGAACGTTTCTAGTGTCCACCCCTCTTTACTTCCATTGGCAAAAGGTACATAACCTGCTGCTTTAGCCTTCTCAGCTATCGCGATAAACTCATCCCAGGTTTGCGGTTCTTCGACGCCTAATTCGCGAAAGATGGCTTTGTTGTACAGGACCAGTACCGTTTGCTCCACTATAGGAACTCCATAAACACGACCGTCTGAGCGGAGTGTGGCGCCGAGCAATACATCGCTCCTAAAGTCCTGCAACGCTTCGATTTTGTCGTCTAATGGAGATAGATAACCTGCCTGAGCTAAAGGTTCCATTCCGCCATACGTACGCAAATGGATAATGTCGGGTCCTGCGCCGCCCTGCAGAGCGGTAGCCAAAATTGTGTTGTATTCAGTGTTTCTGTAAGGAATAAATTCAATCTCGATGTTTGGATGGGTTTTGGAAAACTCGCTAAAAAACTTTTCGTATGCCTCCACATCTTCGGTACGCCAACTCCAAAACGTCAACTTGACACTTTCTGCCATGCTGGTAGAAACAACCAGCAGAGCAAGGACCAAAATCATCGCTGATACAATAAACGCCTTTTTGGTCAGTTTCACATTAATCCTCCCCTACAATTTAGGATATCTTGCTCTGTTTGAACTCACCTCCTGGCGAGGTGATCTATCCCGAAAATTGTTAGAGGTAGTGACTTTTCCTCCTTAGTTTTAAAAAAGGGTAATGACTGGAGAGTTACAGTTGCTCTAGCGACTTCTTTTCTGGAATCGCCCATCCACATGTCCTCTAACGTCACATTTGTGATTTTAATATCGATTAGTGATTTATTTAACGATAATCTCTGAAGGTGATTTCGGTTCCTAGGCTAATACATATTGTGAGCAGTTTCACAAACGCGAACTATAGAATGGAGGTGCCTGGCGACACTACTTCTTGATTAACGCATTCCAACTATAATACTTATTTTAGGAGGATTACCATGTACAAAAAGCTACTAACACTGACTCTAATTTTCGTTTTAACCATTGGTATGACTGCTTATGCCAGACCACAAGAAGCTGATGTTGTTATTTTAGGCGGCGGAATCGGCGGCTTAACGGCAGCTATTGAAGCTGCAGAGGCTGGGGCCGATGTTGTGTTATTGGAGAAGATGGGTGTCCTAGGAGGAAGTGCTCTGATTTCCGGTGGTGTAGTCTACGCTGCAGGAACAGAACTCCAAAGACAACTTGGATTTGAAGATAGTGCAGATCGTATGTTTGATTACTGGATGACACTCAACCACTACAAAATCGATCCTGCCATCGCGAGAATCATTGCAGACCGTTCGAACGAAACCATCGAATGGCTCATGGATCTGGGCGTAGTTTTCCCAGTTAACCTTGGTACTGTAGATGAAATTCTTTATGGACCTGGCGGTCTGTATGCAAGTGGTGTTGAA
This sequence comes from Bacillota bacterium, assembly GCA_012799255.1. Next base: position 7,815 of record JAAZLQ010000060.1, on the reverse strand, counting down.
GACGTTCCTCGCGGCCATACCGCAGAAAATGCAGGTATCGGGTTAACTGTTCCTGTAATTCAGAAGGCTCAATCGTATCCAAACGTTACAATCCTCATGCAAACAACTGGTACGGACCTAATTCAAGAGGATGGTAGGATTGTTGGAGTAAAAGCTAAGGACAAAGACGGAGAATTTGAGATTCGCGCAAATGCCGTAATCTTGGCTACCGGCGGAATTGGCCACAATGCTGAGCTGCAACGTCGTTATATGCCAGGTCTTGCTGCCGCTGGAAGTCGCGTTAATGCCATCGCAGTTTCTGGCGTAACCGGTGACGGTATCATCATGGGTCAAAGAGTTGGCGCAGAACTCGTTGATATGGACCACGCTTGCTTTATCCTCCAACCTTCTTTTGCTCCTGCCTTAGGAACTCCAGCATGGCAGATTTTTGTCAATAAGAATGGTCAAAGATTTATGCGCGAAGATGCTGCTCACCCAGTAGCCAGAGAAGTAGCATTGCACCAACCAGAAGGTCTTGTTTGGGCAATTACAGATGATGCAGCCCGCGAAGGCGCTTGGGCAAACATTGATGAGTATGTAGAAAAAGGTATCGTAGTTAAGGCAGATACTTTAGAAGAATTAGCTAGACTACTTGGTATTAGTGCCCGCGGTCTACAAAATACTGTAAACAAATATAATGCAGATGTGGCAAAAGGAAATGACACCGCATTCTTTAAGCCTGAGCATTTCCTAAAACCAATCGCCACCCCACCATTCTATGGAATCCAATTATTACCAACAACACTTGGTGTTCCAACTGGTGGTCTACGCATCAATACTGAGGCAGAGGTTCTAACACCAGAAGGTGACGCTATTGAAGGTCTATACGCATGTGGCGAAGTTACCGGTGGAATTCTCGGCCAATACCCAGGTAGCGGTTCAGCTATTGTTGACGCAATCGTAATGGGCAAGATTGCTGGTCAAAACGCTGCCAACAGATAATAATAGTTCACTTCAAACAAACAAGAAACGGTTCTTAGGGGCCGTTTCTTGTCATAAAGAGCAAACTACAATTTAGCAAGTGTAATTACAGTGCATTTACTCTGACTAGAGCTTAAACCGCTGCATTTGTTGATCAACTGTCTCTGCTGCCTGAGCAACTTCAACTGCCGAAGCTGCCATTTGCTGTGCCGAGGCAGATTGTTGTTCTGTAGTTGCACCCATTTCTTCAGCACCGGCGGCCAACTCTTCACTAGCTGCTGCTACATCACCAATGTCTTCAGTCAAGGATTCGATTATGTCTGCGATTTCTGCGAACATTTTACCCGTATGCCCTACAACCTCCATACCCGCTTTAACCTTGCTGGTACCTAGCTCGGTACGTTCAACTGATGCCTGAACAGAATCCTTAATACGCTGGATCAATTGGGTAATCTCACCGGCAGCTTTGGCAGATTGTTCAGCTAACTCACGAACCTCTTCAGCGACAACTGCGAAGCCTCTGCCCTGTTCACCAGCTCTGGCCGCTTCAATAGCTGCATTAAGCGCTAGAAGATTCGTTTGGTTGGCAATACCCGTGATTAGAGAGACGATCTGACCAATTTCCTCTGATTGACGTCCCAAATCCTTTATCTCTACAGCGAGTGCGGTTACCACTTCATTGATCTCAGCCATTGCCTGTACCGTTTGCTCGATATCGGTTGAACCTTGGTTTGACAACTCGTTAGTTTTTGCAGCTGAATCCGATATTCCCTGGGTGTTATGGCTCATACGGTCGATGGCAACGGCAAATTGATTTGCGGTACTTGCCAATTCTTCAACTGAAGCACTTGTTTCTTGTGCTCCCGCAGACATTTGCTCGGAAGAAGTCCGCACTATACGTACCGAATCCCTTACCGGGGATACCATTTCTCGGAGGCCGAGTCTCATTTCATTGAGAGCTACAGTAAGGGTACACCAATTTCGTCCTTGCTTTGATAATCAACAGCTGCCACACCTAAGTTACCGCGGGTTATTTCTTGGGTAAAGCCAAGCAATAGGGCTACCGGTTTGGTAATGGATCTTGTAATAAGGAGAGCCGCCAAAATAGCAATAACATAGGCTAAAACTAAAAGACTTATAACAGTGGAAGTGGCAGAGGATGCACTTTGGCGAGCAGAATCATTGAACTCGCTTGCCCGGGCCCTAGCGTCATCGACAACTCTTTGAATAGTACTTTCAACCAATTGGATTTGCGGAGTTCCTTGCGTTATTGTTATTTCCGCTGCTCGGTCTTGTTGACCTAATTTGATGAGCCGAATCACTTCATCCCTAATGGGTTTCCAATCAGTAAAAGCCTTAAGAGCAGCATCGATCAAAGCCCTTTCGCCGAGAAAGCTTCCATAGAGAGTATCAAACTCTTGTAGAACAAGTTGTTCTAGATTGTCTACATTTTTGACGTAGTTTTCGCGGGTTTGCGGATCGGTGACTAACACAATATCTTTCATCTCTCGACCCATGGCAATTATATTGGATTTGGCCTCTAAGGCACTGGTATGGGCTGTGTAGGGATGATTAAACATTTGCTCAGTGGTGTCGGCAATTCGGCCCATGTATACGATGCCAAATACGGTTACCACAGTGCTTACTAATAAAACGAGCGCAAAACCAAAGATCAATTTGTTCGATAACTTTAGATTTCGGAACATACGGTTCCCTCCTTCGTTGCTACTTCTAATTGCTGAATTTCTTGATTCGTCATTAGCTTTGTGACATCTACAACAGGAATTAATCGCTCTCCAAGATTACAGATATAATCTACAAGATTTAGGTTCATTCCCTGAATGCGCTCTACTTGTTCCAAGGAGTTCCTTGAGACTCGAAGCACTTCCGAAACTGTGTCCACTAAAAAACCAACCATCGATCCCTCCATCTCTACGAGTAGGATCCGTTGATTGGTACTGTCCACAGATAGATAACTTCCCATGCCAAATCGGTTCTTCAGATCAACTATGGGAAGTACAGTGCCCCTAACATTAATGATTCCCACCATCGAGGGCGGCATGTTAGGTAAAGAAACAAACTTTGAGGGGGCAATTATCTCTCTCACTACTGAAATATGAATACCAAAATCATTGCCCCCAACTGAAAACACGACCAATTGAAACTCTTCCATGTCATTAAGGACATTCATCTCTATATCACCTCCTTGTACACGCCCAAACCTACCGGAATTGGCGTTATTTGATCGAAATAGCCAACTAATGAGCCTTGCGGCTTAGTTGACGGATTTCCGCTCTTAATATATGAACGACCTCCCTATTGAACATAGTCCCGGCATTTTCTTCAAGATATTCAATACATGAAGACATGCTTAAGGCCTGTCTGTAGGGACGATTACTAGTCATGGCATCGACGACATCTGCAACGGTAGTTATTTGGGTAAGTAGACAAGGCTTGGACAACCCTGCCCCTTGGGGATAACCGCCCTGACCATCTGCCCACTGGTGATGACCCAAAATGATTCCTTTTACAGTATCACTAAGACCTATTGCTTCAGCACACTCATAGCCAAATTTGGGATGCATTTTGATAATTTGCCATTCCTCGTGTGTGAGCGCTGTCTTTTTTCTCAGAATTCTATCAGGCACAAACTTCTTTCCAATATCGTGGAGAAAGGCACCCTGTCCGAGTTGAGTGAGTTCAGTGGATAACAACCCCATTCTTTTCCCAAGCGTGAGTGCTAGGGATTGAACTCTTCTACTGTGCTCAAACGTTTCATCATCCAACTCGGCAATAATCGCCACTAAAGCATCATCGTTTATTAGCAAGACCCATCGACATCCTTAAGTATACTTGGGCAAAAAAAAGGCCCTTTCTCCCGCAAAGAGAAATGGCTCCATGTATAATTACACAGAATCAAAGAGCGGCTCGGCCGTCATGGTTGCGTGCAACTTTAGACCCGGAGCTTTGCGTCCATTTCTTTCGAAACGTTTGCCTTTTTTCTTTCCCTGTTGTTCTTACACGCATATTATTGCACTGCAGTTGATTAAAGTCAATATGGTTTCAATATGGTTTTTTCTTATTTAAACTAAGTATATAGCTCTGTTTTTTCATATTAGTGTACATTCTAATGCTTAACCTGCGGGAATGCCAAAATCCACAATCAATCCTTCGTTGCGGCTCTTAAAATTTATGGACCGCTTGACCAAACTCGGGTTTGTTATTTTTCCATTATCTGCATAAAATTGGCAGGAAGTGGATTTCGTGAAGGCGAATTAGGATTACACCTTAAGTTTAGGGGGGTCACGTGTATATCGCCGATCTTTGGGTTTATCCGGCCATCTTTCTGGAAGCCGATGAAGACGACCCCGCGGTGAAAATGAATAAGGAAGACTTTCAAGCCTATCTTCACACGATGTTTTTTTTGTTAAAGACTGATGGTTCCAGTATCGAGATATACGAGTTTGTTGACTCAGAGGAGGACGAGATGGAGATCTTGATCAGCGCGGACAGGAAGACAGCCGAAATTCTCAATGCTACTTTCCACGTAAAGATCGTCGCGCCAGACCCCGATGATACTTACGAAATCACCGAAACAATGCCTCTGCTTGAGCTCGTCAAGGTCGGGAAAAAGTGGAAGTTTAGTGGTGAAACCGGACTTCTTCCTTTCACACCATCCCGCCAGTAACCAGTAAATTAGACCTTTGTACAAGACCACAACTCCTCGTTGTGGTCTTAATTTTATGCACGGAGCACTAAGCCCAAGGACAGCTCATAAAGGGGTTTAGTGACAATTCTCACTGAATTAGGGATAACATCGTCGATTTATCGGGCAGGACTTTCGTGGTTTATTGACGAAAAGTAAATTTAATCACAATAGTGGACCGCTGTGTTAACACACATGCAACCATATTAAGGAGGACAACCATGAAACTCCGATTTCGAAAAGTTTCAACAAAAATCGCCATCTATGCAGTACTGCTTCTCACCGTGACTTGTGTGGGACTTGCTTATCTCGCATACAACCAGGGGTCACAGGCGGTCATGGAAGAAGTAGAACGGGCAGTAACCCTAGTTGCACAGGAGGCTTCTGGGTATCTAGAAACCAAGCTTCAAGGGCAACTGGAAGTATTGGCCACTATAGCCGCACGACCAGAAATGGTGTGGATGGATTGGGGGGCCCAGCGTCTCGCACTGCGCTCTGAGGCTGAACGGCTCACCGAGTTTAATCGCTTCGGTGTCGTAGCCCCAGAGGGAAATATCCGCTACACAGATAATACCACGGCTAAGGCTGGAGATGAACCCTACATTGCTACCGCCTTTGCAGGGATAGCTACTGTATCGGATCTTATGGTTGATAAAGAGACTGGGGAAATGACGATTATCTTGGCCGTCCCCATAATATCCAATAATAACGTAGTAGGCGTATTGATGGGGGAACGGGGTTATGCCACCTTGGGGGAAATTGTCGATCATCTCGGCTTTGGAGAACGGGGCTGGGCCTACATCCTCAATGAACAGGGAATTATCATGGCTCATCCCGATAGTGAACTGGTGTTAGAAGGTATCAGTGTTTTTGACCAATCCGGCCCATTAGCTCCTGTTGGTGAGGCTCTAGCTGAACTAGATTTATCCACCCCTGGCGTGATCCATTACCAAACAAGCGACGGCACAAGGCGGATCGATGCTATGGCACCTTCTGCCATGACAGGGTGGACGCTAGCGGTTGGTGCAATAGAAAACGATGTTTTGGGGAACATCCTGTCTCTACGGAACTTTATGTTGGGAATTTCCATCCTGTTCATTGTCGTTGGAGTCGGTGCATCCGTCATCTTGGGCCGCCAAATCGCCCGTCCTTTAGCAACAGTGCAACAAGTGATGGAAGAAGTGGCCAAGGGTAGTTTCGCCAGTCGAGTACAGCTCAATTCCGAAGATGAAGTGGGCATGGTAGCAGAAGCATTGAATCGCACCGTAGATGAGATAAGTCAAGCCATTCGAGGTGTTGCGGATACCACGAATAACCTCGCCCGGATGAGTAGAGAAATGGCAGCCACCTCTGAGGAAGTGAGTGCTTCGGTGGAAGAAGTTGCAAGCACCACAAACGAGTTTTCTACAACCATCGAACAGGTCCATTCTCGGGCCATGGGTGTTCGAGATCGTGCCCAGCGGATATCTAGCGAAGCAGTTCGGGGTGAAAGTGCCCTCACCGAGATAATTAAGCAACTGGGAGCGGTACGAGAGGATACGCATGCATTGTCCAACGATATCAATCAGCTGGATAGTTTATCTACAGAGATTGGATCAATTCTGAACACAATTACCGCTATTTCTGATCAGACTGATCTTTTAGCCCTCAACGCCGCCATCGAAGCAGCCCGAGCCGGAGAGCACGGACGCGGTTTTGCAGTGGTAGCGGACGAAGTTAGACGACTGGCCGAGCAAACATCTCATGCAGCCGCTGAAATTGATGAACTAATTGGAGAAATTCAACAGGGAATCAAAGCGGCAGTAAACGGAATGGGTCTAGGTGCTCAGCGATCCGATGTGGCTCTAGAACAGGTGAAAGAAAGTGGCCTCATCCTCCAGGAAATACTCCGAACTATTGGGGGAATTGTGGAAGAAGTGCAGTACATTGTGGGAGGATTGGATGAAGTAAACTACAGTGGGACAGAAATCGCCAGTGTCACTGAAGAACAAGCCGCTTCTATTGCCCAAGTTTCAAACTCTGCCCAATCCTTAATGGAAATGGCGGGCTACCTCCAAGGATTAGTTGGTCGTTTTAAGTTGGATTAGTAGGTATATCTAACCACCATCGGTCTTATCGCTATGAAGAGCCGACGGTGGTTTTTCTCTTCTCAAAACATATTACTGGGCATAAAAGGAAAAGGTAAAGCTCTGTCGAATGGAATTGGTAAACATATCCATATACCTTAGATCGGAGGTAATTTATTGTGAAACGTAGCTTTCTCGCTGTGTTAGTGCTGGTCTGCTTAACAGTGTTGTTGACAGGGTTTGCGCAGGCGTCTTACGAGTTATCCGGGCAAGTAGTGGACGACACGGGAGAGGGGATTCCCGGAGTAAAGCTGCTGATCCGGGCAGACGATACGAAAAAGTCAGTCACCACTGATGATGAAGGGTATTGGACGGCAGAAGCAGAGGGTGAGGCAATAGTCTCTGCAGAAAAGACAGGTTATATCTTCTGGCCCAAGCAGCAGATAGTCACCAGTGACGTTGCGGATGATGTTGAATTTTGGGGAGTTACCAACAAGCTAGCGGGACAAGTAGTGATCGACGGAAAGCGTGTGAATCGTCCCGTCTGGATTACAGTAGAGACACCAGATGGCACTGAGCTGCCCCCCTACAAAAGCAATTCCTCTGGATGGTATACCCTCCCCCTGGAGGACTTCCAGGGTCTAGAGTGGATTCGAGTCATAGCGGCCTCAGGGGGCAACTATAGCAGCAGAGAAATCGAAAGAATGGATCTGATCGCCCGGTTCATTATTGAAGAGGCTCCCTTGGAGACACGGTTCTTGCCGAACATAGATCTGTACAGCTATGGCATGAAGTTGCTAGATCCGGAGGACAACGGAACGGTATATTCCTATCCCTATGAGGTAAAAATCAGCGAGTACCAGCGGGATGTGGAAGGTTTGTATTACCAGCTCTACTTCCACGATCTGGATCATAACTACCTGGGCCACAGCGACATGCACTTTACCGGCGGTACGTTCACCTTTGACGGGACGCTTGAGGAAGGTCAGATGCCCGGGGAGGAGGATACGATCTGGTATGTGGCAGGCATCTTCTGGGAGGATGGCATCAAAGTCAGTGTAGATACCTTCGGCGATCTTGTCT
>JAAZLQ010000331.1 GCA_012799255.1 Bacillota bacterium | reverse complement strand
TGCAATTCTATCGACTTGCTCTCTAGCAAGTTTATCTGTGCGCCAGCCAAAGGCAACCGTTTCTTCGGAAATCGGGATGCGCCAGAAACCATCGTACGCGTATTGTTGTAGCTCTTTGGTGGCCTGCGACCTTTCGTTAGCATCAGTCGAACTTTTTATCGTCTTGTACAGCTTTAAGAAGTGCGGATCTGTCATGTGGGTGAAGAAAACGCCGGTTTCATCGTCTATCCAACCGAGAGTATAGGTCAGAAGACCGCCCGGTGCTCCGCCGTACATGGACCAGAAGTTATAATCACACCCTGTGGGAGAGATCCATGCGGCGATCGCTGTACTGACGTCAACGAATTCGCATGTTGCTTCAATTCCAAGTTGAGATGCGTAGAACTCAAAAACCTCAAAAGAATTTTCATAGAAAGGCCCCTGCATTGATGTCGTTGAAATTTTCAGCGGATTGTCCGGGCCGTATCCGGCTTCGGCCAACAATTGTTTTGCTCTCTCGGGATTATACTCGTATGTGCCAACTTCAATATAGTCTGGACACATTACAGATGCTATTGATTTTGCTTGATTGTAGAACGGCCCGTAAGCTGCCTTACCAATATCTTCCCACTTTACGCCAAGGGCGATCGCTTCGCGAACACGAATGTCCTCCCATTTATCTGTAGTCCTAAAACCAAAGCAGAAATACTGAATAGCTCCTGTCACACTTGTTGTGATGTCAAAGCCATCCCCACCGACGTCCAAAAATCTTCCATAGCTAGCCGAATCCACCGCGGCAGCCAGATCGATTTCTCCGGTCTCAAGTGCCATGTAAAGAGTTGACGTGTCCGGGTAACATTTAATCAGAATTTCGTCTATAACGATCGGACCTTCGTCCTTGTACCAGTAATCGTCCCCCCTTGATTTAAGCAGCATATGGGAATCATTAACCCACTCCTCAACACGATACGGTCCGCTACCAACAGGTCTGTACCATTCCTCGGAATCCCATCCATCCGCCAAGCCTCGCGACCAAGATTTATCGATCAGATAAACGCGGAGATGGGGGAAAGCTGCGTAAGGCGTCTCCAACTTAAACTGTGCAGTATACGTGTCGCGTGCGTAACATTCATCAACAATCAAATTTGCTGGATTCACGTAGTTCGAGCCGCGCTCAATATGTGAAAGATAACTGAATACAAGATCTTCTGCTGTAGCGTTCTCACCGTTGCTGAAATACACATCGTCTCGCATATGCATAATGAAAGTAGTGTCATCTTCCCATTCCCAGCTTTCGAGTATGTTGGATATTACTTTCTTCTCGTATGGATCCCATCTGAAAACCGTGTCAAAAACAGCATCACACCCTGTAAGACTTTCCGACGGCGCAAGACCCGCAAGGAATCTGCCAAGTGTTCCACTAACACCGACTGTGACCTTCGGCGGCGCAGTAAGAAAATCCTCTTGGCCGGGCGAATCATCCGTTTCATTCGCCAGCGTGTTGTTCTGGTTGTCGGACGGAGTTTTGCTACACGCAAACAGCGCAAACATCATAACCATCGCTAACAGAACACACAGTAATTTCTTCACTTTATCCACCCTTTCCTTATTGTACTAGTGTGTTTTCGATGGAAACCCTCTTGTGAAGCTAAACTTAAAATTACGAAACCACACACAATTGAAATACCATCAGATAAGCGAGAGTTTTTTGTGCTAATATTGCATACACCACTTGATTATTGTAATTATGGTGAGCTGTCTGTCCGTTGTCTTCATAGCCCTGAAATTGACTCTCAAGCATACAGCTGCCAAGCTTACGCTTCAGAAAGGCTCTTTCTTCTAAGTGCTTCCTGGATCTGAGTGTCATCGACATACACGTAAGTACGCTTTTTAAGATCGGTACGGACCAGTGTTTCCACGTTGATAACACCGTCAATGGACAGTATTTTATCTTTTACAAATTGATACAAAGCTTCATGGTTTTGCAGCACAAGAATAGCAAGGATTTTATAGCCGCTTATTAGCGTCATGATGGTGTGTACTTCGGGGAAGCCGGATAATTGATCACAGATTTCATTGACTTTTTGCAGCTCTGTTTTGATTGCCAGATAGGCAACTGCCGTATAATCTATCAGCTTTGTGTGATTAGGTACGACGGTGATCTTAATAACATCATTTTTTATAAGGGAGGCTACTCTGCGCGAGACTGAAGCCGTGCTGATGCCATATTTTTTTGCTAAACGAGCGAAATTGGCCCGACCGTCTTTTCTCAGTTCGTCAATAAGCTGATAGTCAATCTTATCCAAACTAACCGGGTTATGAATCAAAGACTCTGTTTTGAAGAATTTATTCAGGCTTTTTTTGCGTTCAGCCACGAGAAATGTCTCAACGTTAATAACCCCTTCAATACTGGGCAGATGCTCCTGCACAAGCTTGATCAGCATGTCAATATCGGGGAACTCGGCCAGAACCAGGATATCATAAATTCCATACATAATAGCGATGGAGCTTATATAGGTGTTGTCCACTAGAGCGTCACAGATGTTATCAATCTGCTGCTGATCGACTTTAAGAGCGATCACCGTCTGGAACTTATAACCGATTTTATAGGGATTCGGCACAGCTTGTATTGAAATTAAATTGTCCTCAAGCATTTTATTAACCTTGCTTGAAACGATCGACGCATTAAGTTTAAGATCCTTGGCTATCTTTGCATAGCTGCATCGGCCATCTTCTGTTAAAGCTTTAATAATTTGATAACTGATGTTGTCTATCATTTTGTACCCCTCTAGCAATAAGATGTTAAATTATGTCAAGAAGCCCCTGGATTTATGCCTTAGCACATCACAAAAGAGGAATCTTTGGCAATATAACCGCCCTGTCCGGTTCATGGAAATGCAGTTTTCTACATCACCGCTATGAACATTCCCGAAACACTAGTCTTTTTTTTTGCGTACTGAATCTCAAGGCATCCAACCATCACTTTGGCAACAGTTCTAGGACGTGTTTGTTTTTGTATTATTTATTTTTTGGCGGATAGTTCATGTTGATGGTGACGGCCTTTATCTCCGTGTAGTTCTCCAGTATGCCTTCCAGGCAATGCTCGCGGCCGATGCCGCTCATCTTCATGCCACCATAAGGATGTCCTTCCGTGGGCATGCCCCAGTAATTGATCAGGATACTACCGGCCTTGAGTTTATGCGCAAAATTCATTGCCTTCGTCGTGTCGTGGCTCCAGATATATCCAACCAAACCATATGGAGTGTCGTTAGCCATTTTCAGGACTTCGTCCTCATCGTCCCAGGGGATAGCGACTGCAACAGGCCCGAAAATTTCATCTGCTGCCAGAACGGTA
>JAAZLQ010000259.1 GCA_012799255.1 Bacillota bacterium | reverse complement strand
CTACGGATTATGGGGAAAAAGTCTCCGTGTTTCCTTTCCTCCCCAACCTGTCCTTGGGCGATGCCTTTACCTTCTGCTTGGTAACTGGATACTGAGTGGGCACCTCCTTTCCTTCCAGCACCTTCGAGAAAAATAAAGCAGTATCATTATAAGGGTTATTTGACAAGGATCGAGTAAATCCTTCCAACCAAAAAAATTTTTTCCAGCTACCCCCATAAAATGGATACCGTTCTTGATATACTATTCATTCTATGGCTATGCACAATTCCCCTCCTTCTGTCACCTGGACAAGAAAAAATGGCTCCCGGAAACCCAGGAGCCACTTTCATTTACCACTTTATGCTTTTGTAAGCTTAGAACTCAACCTTCATACCAGCGTTAAAGGTAGTTCCGGTTGCACGAGCGTGCTCGATACCAAGGTTTACACCGTTAGGTGCAGCAAACTTAGCACCAACTTTGTAACCTACAGAGTCAAGAGATAGTTCAGAAGTAGATACTTCAGCACTCAACTCTAGACCATCAATAGCTGGAACTAGACCAAGAGTGGTCTTAGCACCAAGGGTATGCACCAGTGTTCTTTCTTCGCCACCAGTCCATTTTCCTTCGTAGCTAGCATCAATGGCCAAGCCATCCATGATTTCAAACTCGCGACCTACACCAAAGGTGGTGGATTTTGTCGAAATACCGCTCACAGCAGGTACTGCCAGGATGGTTTCAACGTCAAACTTAAAGCCTTCATACTCGGTGCCAGCACCAATGGATGCTTCAGCAAACATTTGGTCATAGGCAGCATGCAAGTTAACACCCTGTTGCTCTGTGTCAAAACCTACGAACAAACCAGAGTTCTTAGCACGGGCCATGTGAATCCAGTCGTGTTCAGCTTGTTCTTCATCTTCTTTGCTCTGAGGAGCAACATAACGAGGTGCAAAGCCATCTGTGATGTGTTTGTAACCAGCAACGATAGTGGTGTTTTCAGCCAACTCATAGCCAGCTTCAACAGCCCAAAGATTGTCCATTTTGAATCCAGACTCTTCAGTGTGGTCAACAGCAACATTACCAGCAATGCGCAAGCCTTCGATAGGTTCTGCTTGAGCATCAAGCTGCATACGAACGATTTCTTCGTCGCCAATTACAGAAGCGCCAATAGCTACATCGTCAATGATGTTCAGATCAGAACGCATACCGAGAACATGACCGTGGTCACCAGGCAAAGCATAGAAACCACTTAATTGAACCACGTCAAGATCTACTCCACTAACGGAGATACCACTGCGGTCTTTCAGGCTAGCATATGGGCTGTAGCCAATGTTTAGGGTACCGAAACGAGTTGTTGCTTCAGGACCACCATACCAGAACGGACCATCAGCTTCGATCCAAGCTTGTTTCAAAGTGATGTCACCAAGGTTAATATCTGTTGGCATCAAACCAGTACTCTTGGTCTTATCTTTAGCCAAACCGAATTCAACACCAGCTCTTACTTTATCTTGAGCTGCACTTAGGTCAAGATTGAGAGAAAGTTCCGAATCAGGAACAACTGTCAAATCTTCGCCGTTTTTATTCACTTTAATTTCTGTCTCAATGGAGCCACCAAAGTCGAGGCCAGCAGCTGAAACTGGGGCCACGGCAACTAAAGCGGCGATTAATCCAAGAACGATTGTTTTTTTCATAATTCTTTATCCCCTCTTTGAAAAGTATCATTGTGTCAGCGCAACTTACGATCCTGTGCTGCAATGTCGGGAACTTTCTGGGGGAGTCTCCATGTTTCCTCACCCTCATCTTCCCTGTTAGTTGATCTAGTATCTCTGTCGCACCGCATTTGGTCCCTGTAGCTCTTAGGGGTACACCTCCTTCTGTGAGATATTAACTGGGACCAAATATCCACCACAAACTTACATAAGTTAGTGAAGTCGCAAAAGAATCTCCCTGTGTTGTGGTGGTACGCCTAACTATTTCTCCTTGAGTTTTGCTATTCCTCCTGCTAGAGGCCTTGTAAGTCTTTCCAAGAACTCCAAGGATCCCCACTTGCCCACAAAAAAAGAGAGTACCTTGCGGTACCCTCTAATATAGTCAAATCTTCTAGCGAATAACTTCCTCTGTATCCTTGTCGAAGAAGTGAATCTTGTTCAAGTTAAAGCCAACTTTCTGCCTGCTGCCGTCCTTAGCAGTTGTGGAAGCATCTAGGCGAGCGATAAAGGTGTTATCGCCAGTGGAGAAGTAAACGTATACTTCAGAACCCATAGGCTCGGTTACGTCAACGTCCGCTTCCATTTCGGAGAAGTTTGGATCGTCTGCAACTAAAGCTGCGTCTTCAATGTCCTCGGGACGAATACCAAGGATTACTTGTTTGTCTACGTACTTGCCCAGATTCTTAATAGAAGCGGCCTTTTGAGCTGGTACTTCCATCTTGAAGGTCTTGGCATCAATGATATAAGTTTCGCCTTCTTTTCTAAGTACAACATCCAAGAAGTTCATGGCAGGACTGCCGATAAAGCCAGCTACAAACACGTTGTTAGGATGGTTATAGATCTCGAGAGGAGCACCAACTTGATAGATGTGACCATCCTTCATGACTACAATCCGATCACCCATGGTCATAGCTTCGGTTTGGTCATGAGTTACGTAAATAATGGTGGTTTGTAGACGATTGTGCAATTTGCTAAGTTCAGCCCTCATTTGCACCCTGAGCTTGGCGTCTAAGTTAGACAGGGGTTCGTCCATGAGGAATACTTTGGGTTCACGAACAATGGCGCGCCCTACAGCAACACGTTGACGTTGTCCGCCGGAGAGAGCTTTAGGCTTACGGTCTAAGAGGTTCTCGATACCGAGAAGCTTAGCAGCGTCTTTAACCCGCTTGTCAATTTGATCCTTAGGAAACTTGCGGAGTTTGAGACCAAAAGCCATGTTGTTGTAAACGTCCATATGTGGATAAAGTGCGTAGTTTTGGAATACCATGGCGATGTCTCTGTCTTTTGGAGGAACATCATTTACCACAGTATCACCAATCATGATTTGACCTGCTGAAATTTCCTCAAGTCCTGCTACCATTCTGAGGGTGGTAGATTTACCACAACCAGATGGTCCTACTAAAACGATAAATTCCCGGTCTTGAATGTCCAGACTAATGCTGTCTACAGCTGTTACATTACCAAAGCGTTTAGTAACGTCTTTCAAGATAACTTGTGCCAAAGAAAAATCTCCTCTCCCATATAGTGGAAAATATTTTAAATATGTTCCGGATTTCTGCCCGGAACATATTAAATTACATTCAAATAATATCACAGATTATAGGGTTTGGCAAAAGAAACTTGCATAATTTTTCTTAACAATCCAGAAAACGTGCAATAAAAATAGTTACCAACGCCCTTGGTTATTGTGCTGTAACACCAGCTCAGACAGGATTTTCGCTACCCCGTTTTCATAGTTAGCGCTAGTATGATACCGAGCATTTTCCTTCACCTTTGGAGCAGCATTGGCCACCGCAACCCCGAATCCCACCATCTCGATCATTGTTAAATCATTGTTACCATCACCGATGGCCATCACTTCAGAAGGCTGTACTCCCAACTGGTTGGCTAACCAAACCAGAGCCTCACCCTTATGGGCAGTGGGACTTGTCACCTCAATATACTTATCCCGCGAGCTGACCAGTTTGACCTGGGATCCAAAGAGACTGTTTAGTTCTGCATTGCGCCCGGGCATTTCTTGGGGAGGACCAATGACTAGCAACTTGGAAAGGGATTTATTCCCATCCCGAATAAAATTAACTAGATCACCTACCACCCGCGCCTCCACCTGGGCCTCCTGCATGTAATCTTCCACATGTCTATTTCTCACAGGAACATAGAGTTCATCCTGATAGTAGGCATTGATGGTCCACCCCTTCTTTTGACCGTAATCCGCGATCGCAGCAGCAAGCTCAGACGGTAGCGGCTTTTCATAAATAATCTCACCTGACAAGCGTTTGATCAACGCTCCGTTGTAACAAATAATGGGTTGATCGACAGGTAAACCTAGTTGCCTAGCAAAAGGAGCAGCCGACTGGAACATCCGTCCTGTTGCCAGGGTAAAGATGTAGCCCTGGGCTAGAACTTCACTTACCGCTCTAATGTTCTCGGCGCTTAGCTGGGAATTTTGGTCCAAGAGAGTGTCGTCTAAATCGGATGCAATTAACTTGATCATACCTAACCTCATTTCCATATAAAAAGAAGATGGCTTCTGACCATCTCCTGTAAAGATACTTCTGCACCTCCCTAGCCAATCCTGCTTAGAGAGTCTCTCTAGTTGATACTGTTATGGAACCAGAGGTACTGGTAGCTTCTAGAGTAATGCGATCCGTATACCTCTCGTATTCAGGGGAATTAGCGGTTAACAAAGCTCCCCCGCCATGTCGCTCCTGTTGGGTAACCTCTAACGAACCTAGCTTTGTGCTAATTCGCCCTACTGAGGTCCTCAGATTCAAGGCTACACCCAAATCAACCCGTGGAGGTAGACTAACATTGACAGAACCATTGGTGGTGCGTAGGCGATATCCTGTACCGTTTTGCACATCAGCAACTCGCACATTTATCGCCCCATTGGTTGTGAGCAGATCCACCGCTTCGGCAGCAATAGAAAGTCGATAAGAGCCGTTCCCAAGCTCATAGCGGATGTTTTCAGCCACCACACCCTCCATTTCACAGGATCCATTATCGCCCTTTCCTTGGATACTCTGTACCTTGACTGAGCGAAGTTCAGTAGAGCCGTTTATGGTGTTGAAGGTGAGGTCTTTCCCAATTAGATTGGCCACCACAAGTGAACCATTGAGAGAAGCCAAATGCACTTCATAAGTACGCTCCTCTGGGACCATGAGTTGAAGAGAAATCAGTCGATCGCCCTGATCCGGTATGTTCAATTTAAAGTTGGTTTTCTCAGCATTATCCTCCCAATCAACCTCATACAAACGGCTGCGCAGAAGCTCACGGTCTCGCCCCTTCAGCTTTTGCACTACCGTTAACTGGTAATAATCTTCAGACCAACCCTGGAGACGAATGGGACCATTGGCATTACTCAGATCTATGGACAGAACCTCACCTAATCCCACCGGTCCCCGTACCACCTGAGTAAACTCTTGGCTCTCTTCAAAGCCCAAAAACGGGAACTTCGCTAGAATTTTGGGTAGCTTAGTTAGTTTATCCCCAACGGTGTGCTCTAACGAACGGGAAAACCGTTCAGTTGCCACCTCTACCTTGGAGGCAAAGTCCTCACCCATTTTTTCCAAACGGACCCAAGGATCCTCCTGGGCCTCTGATTCACTGGTTAGTGGCTCATCCCCTAAAGCCTTTAGCAAAGCCTCTGCTTCTTCCGCAGTGATTTTTCCTTCCTCAAGCATCCGTAAGATCATTCTTTGTTCCTCTTGCACTTTATTTGCCCCCTTCCTATCTTTGGAGTAGCTTAATAGCTTCTTCCGAAGTAATTTCTCCTTTATCTAAAGCTTCAATAATCTCCTTACGCCTTTGATCCTGTTCCCGTTCCACTCGATAACCAAGGGCCTCCAATACAGCATCCAGCCGGCTACGAACTGTGGGATAGGAAATTCCTAAGAGACGTTCCACTTCCTTAATATTACCGCGCGAGGTTAAAAATACTTCAATGAACTGCCGCTGTTCCTCATTGAGCCGACAAAACTTGCAGACATCGAAGCGGCCTTCCACTGTGGTGTGACAACCTCCACAGTGGAGCTTAGTCACTTCCAAGGCTTTCCCACAAACTGGACACTTACTTAAAATCGGGTTTGGCAATCTAAACCACCACCTTTAAAATATGAATACAATCCTTTTATTTTCCAATCCATGATTCATATTTTAAATCCGAAGGTTAATTTTGTCAATGTATGAGTTTAAGAATATAAAAGACTCCGGTTGTTTTCAACCGGAGTCTCAAGTGAGAGATTCTAGAAACTAAAGGAAACACCGCCGCCAATGAGCGTATTATTTGCAGTGTCTGGTGTTGTGGCCCGATAATGCTTAATCGTGGCCTGTACTTCTAAATTATCAAGTACCTCGTAGGCAAGGGTTGCTCGGGCAGTGGTCATGGTGCCGGTGTCGTTCCCCACTTTGTATTTGGGGGTGAACGCCACGTCCGCAACCAACGTAAGCTTGGGCATGGGCAACATCTTCAAACCAAACTTGCCGTAAATTCCCTGTCCAACCACTGCTTCAGAAGCACCTGGTTCTCTGCTGGTCAGGCGGGCATAGCCTGCTCCTACAAAGACATGGAGATCAGGATCAATAACCGGTCGATACAAAGCTCCTGCAGTAAGTAGTTGATGGCGTAGGCTGCTTTCGGCCCCCTCTTCGTTCGCTGCACTACTGGTTAGGAAGGAACCGTCCACAAACACTTGGGAAATCACTTCTGCCTTGGCGTGAACGGCAAATCCGCTCCCTTTCTTGGAGCTAACTCCCACTAAGTAACTGGCATCGCCCTCAAATGTCACCGCACTAGCCACCATACTTGCACCCAAAAGCACAGTCAAGATCATTAACAAGCAAATTGTCCTTTTCACGATTTAGCCCCCTACAATATTTTGCTTTTTTATTCTGGAAAGAATGTGCAATCCCTCCTGGCATTGGCAGGTTTTGAGTCTAAAACAGCGAACTAAGATTTAGATCGATCAAAGGAGGAGTCCCCATGCGTAAACGTTTGATTACAATAACCCTCATGCTAACTAGCTTGGCCTTAGTGGCGGGTACAGCATCAGCAGAGTTACTGGCAGGAGTGCAAGCAGGTTATGGCAGCACCAATTATGGAAAAATCCTAGGCCTAAACGGCTTGAAGGGCACCGAATGGTTAGCCAATATTTGGGTGGACTATCAGCACGAAGATTTGCTGTTCAACGGTAGTTACCAGGGAGCTCTAGGTCTACGCGATACGGATATTGATCGTCACCTAGCGCAAGTTGGAGCCAATTATCGCTTTTTTGAAGATGGACCGCTGCAGGTTTATGGCGGCCTAGGTTACCATCTGATTTCCACCCGTTTTGAAGTACCAGGCTATGTGGACGGGGATAAGTTCACCCTGACAGGACATGGCTTTTCTGGTCAAGCGGTAGTGGACATTGAGATTTCGCCAGAGTTTCGTACCAGCGCCACTCTAGCCCTAACACCCTGGGTAAACTGGTCTTTTAGTCATAAGGGAGTTACTGACTCGAATATTGATTCCCATTCCTCTTTTACTGCTAAACTAGATCTCTTTTATGACTTCTCCGAAGAATTTGGTTTGCATCTCGGTATTTCTGGAGGAAACTACAAAGTGCCTGAGTTCTCCACTAAGGATGGTAAACAAGGCGAAACTCAAGCAACCTATTCAGCAATCAACTTAGGAATTACCCGTAGTTTTTAATAGAAAAACGCCCGAAATGTGCTCATTTTGGGCGTTTCTATTATTCTCCTTAACCATTTTTCATGTATTGGTAAATCTCCGCTGCCAGTTTTTCGCTAATTCCTGGCACTTCTTGGAGTTCTTCGGGAGTAGCTTGGCGAATTTTTTTAATTGAACCAAAGTGCTTAATCAAATCCTTCTTTCGTTTGGGACCAACACCCGGGATTTCATCTAACACAGAACCGCGAGTTGCTTTTCCCCTGAGATTACGATGATAGGTCAGGGCAAAGCGATGTGCCTCATCCCGGATTTTCCTTAGCAAAAGCAAACCAGGTGAATCATAGGGCAAGATTACAGGTTCTGAACGCCCTTCAACGAAGATCTCTTCCCTTTTCTCCGCCAAAGAAATAAAGGGAATAATTAATCCCAGCTCATCACGGACCTCAAGGGCAACACCAAGCTGCCCTTTTCCACCATCGATTAAGACCAAATCTGGGAAGACGGCAAACTTTTGGTCCTCACTTTTCTCCCTTTGCTCTTCTAAGCCCCGCCTGAATCTACGCCCCACTGCCTCCCGCATAGACTCATAATCATTGGGGGCACCCTCTACCCCACGAATCCTAAACCTTCGATAATCAGATGTCTTAAACTCACCATTTTCCCAAACCACCAGAGATGCCACAATATTGGTCCCCTGTAGATTGGAAATATCAAACGCTTCAATCCGACCTGGAGGTTCGGGCAGATCCGCCACCTCCTGCAACTCTTGCAGCGACCTTTCCATAGCCTTTTGCTTAAAACTGCTCCGGGTGCGAGTTTCATCAAGCACAACTTGTGCATTCTTCATCACCAAGTCCAAAAGCTGTTTCTTGGCTCCCCTTTGTGGGGTACGCAGATACACACGGCTTCCCCGTAAACTACCTAACCAGTTCTCCAACACATGGGGCTCAGCTAACGCAACCGGGGTAAGTACTTCCCGGGGGATATAGGATGCTTCCTCATAATATTGCTGTAGAAAAGAGCGCAGAATCTCTGCTTCCTCTTCTTCACTAGAACAATCCAGTAAGAAGTGATCCCTGCCAATTAACTTCCCACTCCGCACGAAAAATACTTGCACGCAAGCCAATTCACCATGGCGGGCATAACCAACATAGTCTTGATCTTCCTCATGTTGGGCCACAATTTTCTGTTTTTCCGCGAGAGTTTGTAGCCCTTGGATCTGATTACGAAACCGGGCAGCTTTTTCAAACTCAAGCTGTGCAGATGCTTCCTGCATTTTCTTGGTCAGGTCTGGGATTAAACGATCTATCCGCCCTTCTAGAAACAAAATTACCTCATCAATCATCTCCGCATACTTCTCTTTACTTATAAACCCTGCGCAAGGGGCTAAACAGCGTCCAATATGGTAGTTTAGACAAGGCCTGTCCTGGGAGCCTTCCTCAATCCTCTTATTACAGGTACGAAGGGGAAAAAGGGTACGCAAAAAAGAGAGCGTCTTTTTCACCACGTTCACATCAGTATAAGGCCCGAAATAGCGGGCACCATCATTGAGGCGTTTGCGCACCATTAACACTCTAGGAAAAGTTTCCTGAGTAGTTACTTTGATATAGGGGTAGGTCTTGTCATCCTTCAGGCGTACATTGTACCGGGGTGCGTGCTCCTTGATCAGATTATTTTCTAGGATTAGTGCTTCCATCTCCGAATCGGTGACAATGTACTCAAAGTCAGCAATATGCTCAACTAAGACCTGCACCTTGAGGGGATGGTTGGCGGACTTCTGAAAGTAAGAACGCACCCGATTCCTTAAGTTGATAGCTTTACCTACATAAATTACTTCTCCAGCCTCATTTTTCATGAGATAGACGCCTGGAGTTTGGGGTAGCGTCGCTAACTTACTTTGCAGTTCCAACCTGTTCACCCCCTACTGCGAGCACGCTTGTCATTAAGCACCTTCTGTAAGAACTGCCCTGTATAAGACTGGCTGACCTGAGCAACTTCCTCCGGTGTACCCTGGGCAACAATAGTACCCCCCTTTGCTCCTCCCTCGGGGCCAAGATCGATGATATAATCTGCACTCTTAATTACATCCAAATTGTGTTCGATAACTACTACTGTATCCCCGGCATCCACCAATCTCTCCAAGACAGCAAGGAGTTTGCGAATATCCTCGAAATGCAGCCCAGTAGTGGGTTCGTCAAGAAGATAGAGGGTCTTACCATTACTCCTTCTGCTTAACTCGGTAGCTAACTTCACCCGTTGGGCTTCTCCACCAGAGAGTTCTGTAGCTGGTTGTCCCAACTTGAGATAGCCTAAACCCACATCATAGAGAGTTTGTAGCCTTCTATGAATCCTCGGTACGTTTTGGAAAAACTCCACAGCCTCTTCCACCTGCATATCCAAAACATCGGCAATGGATTTACCCTTATACTTTACTTCCAGCGTTTCCCTGCCATAGCGCTTACCCTTGCAAACTTCGCAAGGAACATAAACATCTGGCAAGAAGTGCATTTCGATTTTCAGAATACCATCACCTTTACAGGCTTCACACCTGCCACCTTTCACATTAAAACTGAACCTTCCCCGTGCATAGCCACGCACCTTGGCTTCATTCGTCATGGCGAAGAGATCCCTAATTCCATCGAAGGCACCGGTATAGGTAGCAGGATTCGAGCGGGGAGTACGACCGATGGGCGACTGATCGATTTCGATTACTTTATCAATGAACTCCAGTCCTTCAATCGCATCATGCTCACCGGGCTTATCCTTGGCTCTGTACATTTCATGGCTAAGTTTCTTATAGAGGATTTCATTGATCAAGGTACTTTTTCCTGAACCAGAAACACCAGTGACCGCCACAAACACGCCTAGAGGAATCTGTACATCAATATTCTTTAAATTATTCTCCCTAGCACCACGAATGGTAATCCAATTACCATTCGGTTTGCGTCTTTTCTTAGGAACTGGAATAACCCGTTCACCCTTAAGGTATTGTCCAGTAATGGACTTAGGTTCTGCGCAAATAACATCCCAGGGACCGCTGGCCACCACTTCGCCGCCGTGAGTACCTGCTCCCGGCCCCATGTCGACGATCCAATCTGCTGCTGCCATGGTATCTTCGTCATGCTCAACTACAATCAACGTGTTTCCTAAATCCCTAAGTTCCTCTAAAGTTTCTAAGAGTTTTTCATTATCCCGTTGATGCAAACCAATGCTGGGTTCATCCAAAATATAAAGCACACCTGTAAGACTAGAGCCAATCTGGGTAGCAAGACGGATCCGCTGTGACTCTCCACCGGACAGTGTGCCTGCCGCCCGATTTAATGCCAAATAATCCAAACCCACATTTTCTAAGAAACCTAAACGGGCGCGAATTTCCTTAAGAATCTGCTTGGCAATAAGTTCTTCCCGCTCTGTCAAATCCAAGTTCTCAAAAAATGTGAGAGTATCTGCTATCGAAAGCTCGGTCACTTCCATGATATTCTTGCCGCCCACAGTTACTCCCAAGACCTCAGGACGCAAACGCCGTCCTCCGCACTCGGTACAAGTGCGAACAGTCATGTATTGCTCCACATCCTGCCGAACCCAATCAGACGAACTTTCCCGGTAGCGTCGCTGCAAGGCAGGAATAAGTCCTTCAAACGGTGCTTCGTACATGCGCTCTCGACCTGCCGTATTAGTGTAATTAAAACTGACCAGGTCCTCTCCTAGCCCCCACAAGAGAACGTCCATCTTGTCTTGACTAAGCTCTTTTAAAGGAATACTTTGATCAATCCCACATTTCTCACAAACACTATCCAAAATCGCCTGGAGCCACCTGCTCTTGCTAGTGCGCCAAGGAATCAAACCACCCTCCTCAAGGGAAAGGTCCATGTCCAGAAGTAACTCTGGATCCAAATCCTGTTTATTGCCTAATCCCTCACAACTGGGACAAGCGCCAAAGGGGCTGTTAAAGGAAAACATCCGCGGAGTGAGCTCCTCCATGGAAATCCCACAATCAATGCAGGAAAATTTCTCACTAAACATCAATTCTTCTTGGCCCACAACATCAATAAATACAATGCCATCACCATACTGGAGGGCAGTTTGCACCGAATCCGCGAGGCGCCCCATCACATCCGGGCGAACCACAATCCGGTCCACCACTATTTCAATGTTGTGCTTTTTATTCTTGTCCAAGTTCAACTCATCAGTAACCTCGCGCATCTCACCGTCCACCCGAATCCGGATAAAGCCATCCTTAGAAATTCCTTCAACTACCTTCTTGTGTTCGCCCTTGCGCCCACGGACTACAGGAGCGAGCACTTGAATTCTCGTCCCTTCAGGAAGTGTGAGAATTTGGTCCACGATTTGTTCCACCGTCTGTTGGGTAATTGGTTTTCCACACTTGGGACAGTGGGGTCGTCCAATTCTAGCGAAAAGTAAACGCAAATAGTCGTAAATCTCGGTCACCGTACCTACAGTAGAACGGGGATTACGACTGGTTGTCTTTTGATCAATGGAAATAGCAGGAGAAAGACCTTCAATAAAGTCCACATCTGGTTTATCCATCTGACCTAAGAACTGCCTAGCATAGGCAGATAAAGACTCTACATACCTTCTCTGCCCCTCTGCATAGATGGTATCAAAAGCTAATGAGGATTTACCAGAACCAGATAATCCGGTAATAACCACCAGCTTGTTTCTGGGTATTTCTAAATCTACATTCTTTAAGTTGTGCTGCCTAGCACCCTTGATCACTAGTTTATCTGTCAAACTGATAACCCCATTTCAATCCTGATCTCCCGGATCTCATCGCGTAATTGGGCAGCCCGTTCAAAGTTTAAATCCTGGGCCTCCCTGAACATCTCTTCTTCCAACTCTTGAATTAAGGCGATGGCATCTTTCAGGCTGCCACGCAACCTGGACTCATAACTTGGTTTCTCTTCAGCTACCTGTTCCTCCGCCAAGTCTTGAGCAATATCCGAAATCGCCTTCTTAATCGTGGCAGGGGTTATGCCCATCCGCTCATTATACTCCATTTGAATGCTACGCCTACGGTTGGTTTCGTCAATGGCATATTGCATAGCATCAGTAATACGATCCGCGTACATGATCACTTTGCCCTCCACATTTCGGGCAGCACGTCCAATCGTCTGGACCAAAGAAGTAGGCGAACGCAAAAATCCTTCCTGATCCGCATCTAAAATGGCAACCAGGGAAACCTCAGGTAAGTCTAACCCTTCACGCAGGAGGTTGATTCCGACTAAAATATCGAACACTCCTTGACGCAGTTCCCGCAAGATTTCAATCCGTTCCAAGGTATCAATATCCGAATGCAAATAACGTACCTTCAGACCTACTTCAGTAAAATACTGAGTGAGATCCTCTGCCATTCGTTTGGTCAGCGTGGTGATTAACACCCGTTCCTTGCGTTGCAGCACCAATCCAATTTCATCAATTAAATCATCAATTTGTCCCTTTACCGGACGAACCACAATCTTAGGATCCACTAATCCAGTCGGACGAATTACCTGTTCTACGACTTGCTCTGAGCGTTCCAGTTCATAGGGACCGGGTGTAGCCGAGACATAGATAACCTGATTCATGTGGGCTTCAAACTCGGAAAACTGCAAGGGACGATTATCCAGCGCCGAAGGGAGCCTGAAACCATACTCCACTAAGTTTTCCTTGCGGGAGCGGTCCCCAAAGTACATGGCCCTAACTTGTGGAATGGTTACATGGGCTTCGTCTATAATCATTAAATAGTCTTTAGGAAAATAGTCCAAAAGAGTGGCAGGAGTTTCTCCAGCCTTGCGACCACTTAAGGGGGCTGAGTAGTTTTCTACTCCAGTACAATAACCTAGCTCAGCCAGCATCTCTAAGTCATAACGAGTCCTTTGTTCTAGGCGTTGCGCTTCCAGAAGTTTATTCTGGCTACGCAACTCCTTGAGCCGTTCATTTAGCTCCTCTTCGATTACGGGCAGAGCTCTTTTCAGTTTTTCCTCGGGCGTAATAAAGTGGGAAGCGGGATAAATAGTAAGCTCATCCCTCTGACCTAAAACCTCGCCAGTAATCGGATCTACCTCTTGGATCCGCTCAATTTCATCCCCAAACATCTCAATCCGAACCACGGATTCGCTACCCACAGGAATGATCTCAATTACATCTCCCCGTACCCGAAAAGTACCGCGCCTAAAACCAATATCATTACGTTCGTATTGAATACCAACTAGACGCCGCAAGATATGGTCCCGATCCCGAAATTCTCCATTTTTCAAGGAAAAAGTCATGCCCACATAGTCTTCCGGGGAACCTAAACCATAGATACAAGAAACACTGGCCACAATAATTACATCACGGCGCTCGAAGAGGGCGCTTGTGGCTGCATGACGTAAACGGTCAATTTCCTCGTTAATGGAGGAATCCTTTTCAATATAGGTATCACTCTGGGGCACATAGGCCTCAGGCTGATAATAATCATAATAACTTACAAAGTAATGAACTGCATTATTGGGAAAGAACTCCCGGAACTCATTACAGAGCTGAGCAGCCAAAGTTTTATTATGAGCCAGAACCAAAGTAGGCTTTTGTACCGCTTCCACCACTTTAGCCATGGTATAGGTCTTACCGGAACCAGTTACTCCAAGCAGAGTCTGATGCTTCATACCTGCATTAAGTCCCGAAACCAGTTCCTTGATTGCTTTGGGTTGATCCCCTGCCGGTTCAAAGGGAGCCACCACTTGAAAAACGTTTTGCATGACTTTCTCCTTTTTTTATCAAGTTAAAGTAGGTAATCTCCGTTTCATAGCCAATTATAACAGGAACAGAATGGGAGGTCTTTTTAATGAGTTTGATCGTCATGGTAGAAATTCCGCGGGGTAGCCGCAACAAATACGAGTATGACA
Organism: Bacillota bacterium; assembly: GCA_012799255.1. The sequence continues at coordinate 6,087 of JAAZLQ010000259.1, read as the reverse complement.
GTGAGAATAAGCGTTTTTATCTTGATCGGATGTTATTCTCCTCTGTACACTATCCCGCAGATTATGGTTTTATCCCCGAAACTCTAGCCGAGGATGGTGACGAACTCGACGCACTTGTTATTGTCGGCGAAGCCACCTTTCCAGGTTGCCTAATCCGGGTTGAACCTGTAGGGGCCTTCGAAATGTGGGATGAAAAGGGTCCAGATCAAAAGATTCTCTGTGTGCCGATCAGCGATCCCCAATGGAACTGGGTGGAGTGTTTAGACGATGTTCCCCCCCACCTGCTCCGGGAGATCACCCACTTCTTCAAGGTGTATAAAGACTTAGAAAGTAAGAAGACCAAGGTAGGGGATTGGTTAGGCAAAGAAGACGCTCTGCGCATTATTGCAGAAGCACAAGCTCGCTACATACATAATCGTTAAGGCTTTTGTAGCAAAGCTGAGACAGGCACTAACTGTACACCTGAATCCAATAACTCTGGGACCATTTCCCACAGTGCAGTTGCAGTAGCAGAACGGACATGCCCGATTACAACGGCATGTCCTTGTTGTTTCGCCAAACGCAAACCTTGCCGCAGCTGCCCTTTTATTAGCTCAACATCACTTTCGTTGTCCAGAAATAGGTTATTAACTCCAAAGGGTATTCCAACCTCCCTGGCTACTTCAGGGACCACGCTCATGTTAGAAGTACGACTGTCCACAAAAAACAGCCCCAACTCCTTCACCACTTCCAACACTACGGACATGGTGGCAGAATCTGCTGTAACCCGCGAACCCATGTGATTATTCACTCCCACCACAACTGGTAGGGACTCCAAGTTGGCCTTGAGTTGCGCTGCAATCTCTAACTCATCCATGCCTAAATAGATGCCCCCTTCCCCTAGGGGCTGACTTTCGTCCAGGGCCTCCATGGGTTGGTGCAAAATTACTTCGTGTCCTTTCTGATAGGCAAGCTCACTCAGCTCCCGGGACATAATACGATGGGGCAACACTGCAACAGTTAATGGTAAAGGATAGGCCAACAAAGGAACACTTGCATTAGTTGCGTATCCCCAGTCGTCAATAATGATGGACAGTAGCGGAGCCTGGGGTGTCCCCTTTAAGTATCCCTCTGGATCGAAAAGTTCCCCCATTACCGGAATCAAATCCCCATAAAAGTGACCATAGTTGCGAGGATTAAGCAGTTCGATTTCCCATAACAGGGCTAAAACCTTCTGCTCACTCCCCTCTACATTACTCCAAAATCCAAGAGTATAACCATGATCACTTACTTCCATCTGGATCAACCAACCCGCATCTAAAAACTGTTCTAATAACTGGAAGAAAACTTGAGAGAGCTTCAAATCATGACTAAGGGGAACTACAACCCACTTCTCTGTTCCTTGAATCCAGACTGAATCCTCCGTCAACTTAGGAGCGTTTTGTAGCTCATAATGCTGCTCTTGTCGAACTACCGCATAGCCCGCTCCTTGCCAAAACTCTCTTAATGGTTCCAGATCGGGAACATTTGGGCGTAAGATCTGGATTTCTACCCCCCAGCCTAAACCTAACTCCAGCGGCAGTTCAGGGCCCAAAACCAAACCCAAAACGGCAAACCCTAAAGAAGTGAAGGCAAAAACAGCCAAAAACACGACTATGGAAGTTCTCTCTCCTTCTAATTGAGGTTGACCCACATTCTCACTTCCCCTTAGCTTTCCATTTGGTCCAGAATTCCTTTAACAAGCCTTCCCTGATCCGCATATAAGCCCCTTGATTAGGATGCGGAGCTGGAATAATCCCCAGAGGAGGAATCTTTCCTTTATAGTGTATTTCACGTTTTGTTGGGTTGCGCAACTGATTTTCTACAGAAAAAACCGGATCAATAGCCCAAGGTGAAATCTCCTGCACTAGTTGGGCCAGATTAGAAACCTCCACCCCATTAACATGGGTAATCACATCCCCGGCTCCCAACCCCATTTTCTCTGCCGGCGAACCTGGGTAGACATCGAGGATCATGATCTGATCCTGACCATGAAAAACAGGTTCTCTAGTTTGCTCCCGCCTTTGACCCCAATAGATCACTAACTCATGCCCCAATGGAGCGAAGATCACGGGCAAAATGGACAAAAACGGGTACTGGTTAGCCACAAGAGCCAGACCCAAAAGTAGTAAACTGTATAAAAAGAGCATTCCAGCACTGCGCCGCGCCTTGGTCTTCGGTAATTCAGTGAGGGCAAAATCACTATAACCTAAAGCTACCACTAACGGAAACAAGATATGGACCAAGGTATGCCCCTCGGGCACTGCCAGACCAGGCTGAAAAATGGGCCACCAATTAGGCATCGGCACAGTCTGCCAATCAACTGCTGAACTGGCCACAGCTAGTCCCACTAAAGCAATGGTGGGCATGGGCCAAAACTGGCGCAGAGCAAATCCTCCCACCACTTTACCGCTCTTATGTTTAAAAAACATGGGCGAGGAAGTGTGATAGCCATTGACAAAGATTAGGGCAGCCTCCACAAGGTGCAAAATGGCCACCAGAGCCATTAGAGTTGCAGTGTGTACCTGGGGATAGCCAGTCAAAAGCGAGACAAAACCAACCAGCCCCCCCGCATAAGCAAAACAGAGAAAACGGGGATGAATTAACATTAGCATGATGGCAGCTAACCAAATATAAGCAACGCCTGCATCACTAATAGATACACCTAGGCCAATAAAGAGCATTGTAGCCAGCAATCCCCCGCCTAGCCCGTAGACTAAGGAGGTAGCAGTTTCGACCAATGGATTAATTCGCTTTAGACCAAAGAACCCCTGTTCGTATTGGCGAATTTTTGTTTGCTGTCGATAAACGAGGGCAAAAACAAGTAGCATGATTAAAATATAACGCAGATCCGAAAACATGACTATAAAGGTCTGCCAGGTAATTTTAAGCAGTTCCCAAAAATGATTCAAACCATATCTCCTCTCTACCTTTCCCCAAGGATAAGAGCACCCCGGAGAGGTTTCCGGGGTGCTGTCATTTTTAGAGTTTCGTGCGGAGAACCTCCAAACCCTTTTCCAATTGTGGATCGTACTCCGCTTCACCGAGGTAAATTGCCTCTTCCTCTTCTAGGGTGACCTCAACTACAATATCTGGTTGAATGCCCACCCCGTTGATATCTTTCCCACCAGAGGTGAGATAACCCTGTTCGGTAACTGTCAAAGCACTACCATCGCGGAGCGGATAAAGGGATTGTACTAATCCCTTACCAAAGGTGGTGGTGCCCACTAAGGTAGCCAAGCCATTATCTTGTAGGGCGCCGGAGACAATCTCCGAAGCACTAGCACTCCCTCCGTTAATCAGAACAACCATGGGAAGTGGCTTACGTTTCACCCCACCATAACTATCATAGGGGGTACGATTACCCTCTTTATCCTCCAGATACAGGAGGGGCGCATCCGTAACGAACTCATTAGTCACTTGCAGAGCTGAATTTAGAGTTCCTCCAGGGTTGTGCCGGAGATCTAGAATCAACGCCCTTTGCCCTTGTGCATCAAGGACTGCCAAGGCTTCCACTAATTCTTCATAAGTCCGCTCTGAGAAGTTGGTAATCTCTATATATCCAATACCGTACTCTTCATCAATTATATAATACTCTGGTACAGATACCACATTGATTAATTCACGAACGATATGAACTTGGAAAATCTCTTCATCCCGCTGGATCGTGAGATCAAGCTCTGTATTCTCTGGGCCACGCATCAGACTTACCGCTTCGTCCAGCGTCATGTAGGTTGTGTCTTTATCATCAATGGCGATAATTTTGTCTCCTCGCCTGAGCCCAGCCCGCTCACCTGGGGTTCCTTTAATGGGTGAAACCACTGTCACCCGATCATCCAGGATACCTACTGATAAACCAATCCCACCATAGATTCCTGTTGTGGTATTCATCATATTCTCAAATGCAATCGCATCCATATGGCGAGTATAAGGATCGTCCAAAGCTGCCTTGAGCATACCATTTATGGTACCATTCATCACATAACCTTTTACTAAATCAAAGGTACTGACTGGTTGAAAATAATGCCTAGTCTTCACCAAGGCTATCACTTCTAAAACGGTACCAATACTTTCTTGATTGTCTGTTTGTCTCCCAACCTGTGAACTCACCCGAAAAGGTCCATAAAACAAGGTTACGGCCAATAACGCCACAATAGTTATCGTTATGAGAGGTGCTTTCCGGCTCACTCCACCACCAGCTTTCTAGATCTAGCAAACTATATGTGTAAAATCCCCTGGTTAGACTTCTCTGGATTCATATAATCATATCAAATACTTAGAGGGCTTGGCAAGTACCCGCCCTGGTCAAGACTGCCGATAGAGCCCTCTGAAACCTTCGCCGAGCACTTCATGAACATCATAGATTATCACAAAAGCCCGCGGATCGAGCTCGGCTACAATCCTCTTCACGGTGGCAATCTCCATCCGAGAAACAATAACCAGGAGCACTTGTTTTTCAGCTTGAGTGTACATGCCCTGACCATCTAAGCTAGTTACTCCCCGATCAAGGTTTTCCATAATGCTTTGTCCGATAGCCTCTGGATGATCTGAAATAATCAGACAAGCCTTGGCATAAATCTGTCCTTCTTGCACCAAGTCAATGGTTTTAGTGGTCAAAAAGACTGCAATTAAAGCGTACATGGCCAATTCTAAACCAAAGACTAAACCGGCCAGCACAATTACTGCACCGTCGACGACCAAGAGGGCTTGCCCAACACTAGTGGGAAAGAATCGCGCCACAAGTTGCGCCGCCATATCTGTTCCACCTGTGGAACCGCCAGAGCGAAAGGCTATACCTAAGCCAATCCCAGAGAGTACGCCCCCATAGATTGCTGCCAATAGTAAATCTTGGGTCATGGGTACAGCAAAACCATTGAAAATGTCTACAAAAATCGAGAAAGTAATTGTACCGAAGAGTGTTTTCGCACCAAACATGGGACCAATAATACGCCAGCTCAAAATGAACAGTGGAATATTAAGCACCAGCATGGTGATACCGGCTGGAAAGTTGGCCAGATGATAGACCACTGTGGCTAAACCACTGACGCCCCCCGCTGCAATTTTCGCGGGAATAAGGAAAAAACTTACTCCAAAGGCGGCAACAATTACTCCCAGTAAGACCCCACCATATCCCAAGACAATCTTCTTCACCATAGGTTACCTCCCCTGCCGCAGTCGTGCCCCCAAAACAGTGAATGCAAAAATGGGTAAGAGTGTCATCCGCTTAATTCTCCAAGGCTGCCTAACTAAGCGATATAACCATTCCAGATGAATGTTTCGCACCCAGCGCGGTGCCCTTTTATCGACACCAGCCCAGACGTTAAAGCTTCCCCCTACTCCAATGGCAACAGGGACTTTTAACACCCCGAGATGGGCAGCCAACCACTTTTCTTGCCGGGGAACCCCCAATGCCGCTAAGAGAATATCGGGTTTGGCCTGTTTGATACTGGCAATAACCGCCTCTTCTTCAAGTCCAGGTTTGAAGAAACCATGATGAGTCCCCACTATTTGTAAACTAGGTAACCTTTCCTTCAGAGACTTCGCTGCCCGATCACTAACACCCTCAGCACCGCCTAAGAGAAAGACCTTCCACCCAGCCTGAGCAGCCTTCTCCAACAAACCCTCAGCTAGTTCTATACCAGGAATCCGCTCTGGAACTTTTTGACTAATCACGGAACTGGCCCAAACTACGCCAATTCCATCAGCCACAACCAAATCAGCCCTATCCATGATCTCAGCTAAAAGTTGATCACCACGGGCCCGCATCACCATTTCGGGATTAGCGGTAATTACCAAATGCGGTTTACCAATGTTAACGTAGCTCTCCAGTTTGGCCAGTGCTCCACTCATGGTCACCGGATCAAAACCAATACCCAAAACCTGCGTTCTTCCCATAATTTCACCTCAAGACCCCTGCCAAAACCTGGCGGTTTTGCATAGCACGTTCGCGTAGTTCTGTTAACGCCCTTTGATATTCCACTCTATGCTGTTCTTCCCCATTCAACACTCGTCCTACTCCCCTACCCAAACTTTCTAGGTCAGTAAGTTCCCAAAAAGGAATCCCCAGCT
>JAAZLQ010000390.1 GCA_012799255.1 Bacillota bacterium | reverse complement strand
CCGACCTCAATGCGTTCAATCAGCAGATTGACCATATCGGCGGTCAGTTTCTCGACCTGCGTATATGCCTTGACGGCATCACTCAGTCGCCGGAGGTTTTCGGCATATTCATCCTTTTGGTTTAGCTCGGTTTCAATTTCCGTAAGCCGTTGTGAGAGCTGTTTTTGTTCTTGTTGATACTCGCTGAGGAATGCCCGGTAGCTGTCTGTATCCAGTACCTCGTAGGCGTTGTCCTCATAGAGTTTTTTCGTAATTTTTGCAAGCTGTGAAAGCCGTGTCATAATTTTTGCCTTTTCGGTTTCCAGCTTGTCTGTCTTTTTCTGCTTGGACAGCTTTTTGCTCAGGCTGTCCATAAGCTTGCCACTATCCACGGTTTTCGCAAGGACTATGATATTTTTCAACACAATATCGTACAGGGTGTAATAACTGATTTGATGGTTATGTGTGCAGACTTCGGGTCGCAAGAAGTGATTACGGCAAACCAGAATTTTGCTGACCATCGTCTTGCGCTGTTTCGCCATGAAGGTCATTCTGAATCCACAGTCATCACAGAAAACAAGGCTTTTCAGCACATTTTCGTAGTTATGCCGCTGCGGTCTATGCCGTTGCTTGATGAGTGCCTGTACCCGGTCAAACACATCCCGTTCTACAATAGCTTCATGGGTATCCTCTACCACGATTCTCTCATCCTTCGGTACAACTACCCGTTCCTTGGTCTTGTAGTTTAACACCTCGTACTTGTGATTTTCCATATCCCCGCAATATACACGATTTCGCAAAATCTGCTGGACGGTAACGTTGCACCATTCCTGCTGGTTGTAACGGTCAAACTTGGTATCGCCGTTCTTTGCCTTGTAGGCTGATGGTGTCATAACCTTGCGTTCAGTCAGAATTTTGGTAATCTGTACCGTGCTTTGCCCCGCTAACGCAAGGCTGAACATCTCTTTGACAACTTCAGCAGGCTCCTCATCCACAATTAACTGATTCCTATTCTGTGGATTCACCTTGTAGCCGTAAGGCGCTTGACTGCTAATAAAATAGCCACTGTAAGCTCGCTGCCGCTTGGCTGACTTCACCTTGCGGGAGAGGTCACGGGAATACATATCGTTGAGGATGTTCTTGAACGGCGCAATGTCGTTGTCCGCTTTTTGAGTATCCACATTGTCGTTGACGGCGATGTACCGCACCTTTTTGCGCTGAAAGTAAATATCGGTGTAATAGCCGGTCTGGATGTAGTCCCTGCCTAATCGGGATAAATCTTTGGTGACCACCAGATTGACCTTACCGCTGTCAATGTCGTTGAGCAACCTCTGAAAGTCCGGGCGTTCATAGTTAAGACCGGAATATCCATCATCGATATATACTTCGTAAATCGAATATCCCTGTTCCATGCAGTATTTTTCCAGCATCATCTTTTGGGTGTGGATACTGCTGCTGTCTTCGACTCTGCCGTCATCTTTGCTGAAACGGCAGTAAATTGCCGCGCTGTAGGCATGATTTGTGATTCCGTATTGTTGCATTTCTACTCCTTTCCATGCCATTTTCTAAATGGCTTTGGCAACAATGATTCGGAATCGGTCGGTTGCGTACAGTATACCATCATGTTGCCCCCTCGTCCAGTATTTGGCTGCAATCAAGCATTGGTTTTCCTTTTTTCGGAGGAATCGTCTTGATTTCCAGTCCTTTGATTAAGCGACAGCTCAATCATACTTTCGAGGACCTTGGAAAGGTATTTTGTTCCAGCAAAATAGTTATGAACGATATATACTCTGTCATCCGCCGGATGATTGTAAATGATGGTATTACCTTCCACTCTGCCGCCCTCCTTTTCAAAAGCCCTTCATCTAATGCACTGAATCGGGGTTTTTGAGGGGGTGTTTTGCTCAAAAAATATTGAGGCTCCGCAAAAAGAGGGCAGTTTGGCAGGTGGATTATACTTTGTACTTAATGTTTTTCTGTAGAATCCACAGAAAGTGTTTTTCAAAGTGCGGGATTATATTTGCGAAAGAGGTCTTGTTTTAAAATGTGTTGTCTTAGCTAGCAATGAATTTGTGGATATAGACCTACAAATTCGCTTATCAGGGAAGTTCCCTGAAACCCTTTGCGCCGAATATGCTGTCGCAAACAAAACAGTGGCGTGGGGCTTTCGGGGATTCCCCGAACAGGCGAATTTTACTCCGACAGGAGTATAAATTCATTGCTCGTTAAGACATGGTTGTGTCTTGCTATAGTAACGCGGGAAATCCCGCCGCCGCACAAATATACGGCGGCGGGGTGAATCGAGTGACCGTGGGTTGTTGTTTATGTGTCTAACTTGCCTTGCTCATTCCAAACGTCCAGAATCATTTCTGCACTAAACTGCATACTTAGATTTGGATTTTGCTTTGAAATTGATTTCAGAACACCCTTTGCCTGATTGATATTCTTATTTAATTTTAGGCAGCAGGTAGCTGCTTCGAATCGAACTTTGTCATCAGGATGTTGGAGGAGCTCATAGTATATTTTTTCTGCATATTCTGGAGTTTTGTTAAGATCTTTAAAAAGACAAATTAACTTATCAACACTTTGGTTGTTTTTTTTGACTTCTGCTTTTGTCTCCCCAAATAAATGTTGACATAAATTAATAATCTTTTGTGCTCTTTCATCCATTAAATTTTGACCCCGAATTTTCTTAATATTTTTACTCCATATTCATACTGTTTTTGGAAGCTTTGCCCCGCAAGCCAATCCCTTACTGTTTTCCCTCCCGTCAAACCGGGAATTTTACTGCTGTAGTGTGCACTGATTTTTTGATGGACACTTTTACTAATATTAATCACATTGTTGGAATTTTGTATCCAGCTATTAGAAAATCCAGATTTAGCTCTTTGGCACTGCTCCACAATGTGATGCCATTGTTTACCCCATCCTGGTGATCCTAAGAAGCTTTTCAACTTATCAAAAGTCGCAAAGCTGGCTCCACCACCACCGGTTATTGAACTTGCTACACCGATAACGCCAAATTTGGTTAGAATCGCTCCGGCACCCCAGCCAACTAGTCCCCCGATAGCACCGCCAACAACTGCGCCGCCAACCACATAAGTCCACTTAACTTTGCCAAATTGCTTATAAGATTTATATGCACCAATAGATAGGTATTTGCTTTTTTCATAATATCATATTAAATTCTGTTTTTCACTACTAAAATCAAAAATCATCCAAAACAATATACATTTGCTTCATTTTTAAATAATAATCCCAAAATAATAT
>JAAZLQ010000234.1 GCA_012799255.1 Bacillota bacterium | reverse complement strand
CTTGAGTTTCCGTAAAAAAAGCTAGAGAAATAAAAAGAAGGCTAGTCTGACAAAAAATTAAGGATTAAAAGGTAAAAATTCATTGATATAAGGGTTAAAACAATGAAAATCCCCCTGTTGTTTGGTATAATTTAGTTAAGAAAAAACAATATACTAAACAAACTTTAAGGAGGATTCTCATGTTTAATTCTACCACAAGTGTATACGCAACTAAAAGGGAAATAGTTAACTTTTCAAAGAAAATAGCTCAAAAAAGCGGGCAGGTCGAAACAAAATTTGTGACACAAGCAATTTATGGTATGTTGAAATCAGGAAGTGTAATTCTTAAAGATATAGCTGCTACCTTAAATGAAACAATCCGTATTAAAAATACTATAGACCGGCTTAGCCAAAATTTAAATAGACCGCTATCCCCGGAAATCCAATCTAACTATACTAAAAAGGCAATGAGCTGCTTAGGCAACCATCCGGTGATCCTTGTAGATGATTCAGACATAATTAAACCTCACGGTGTAAAATTTGAAGCTCTGGGGAAAGTGCGGGATGGTTCAAGTAAAAACAACAAAATTGAAAAAGGTTATTTAGTGACTGAAATAGTTGGACTAACGGAGCAAAAGAAACAGCCAATCAGCCTATTTTCTCATATTCATTCATCAACAGAAAAAGACTACAAATCAACCAACGATGTATTGTTTCAAGGCCTGAGACAAGTCATTTCTAACTTGGAAACCAGAGCCACTTTTGTATTTGATCGTGGATACGATATGAACAGACTGTTTAATTTCATGTGCCAACAACAACAAGATTTTATCGTTCGCTTAACAGAAAACAGGAAGCTATTCTGGAAAGGAAAATGGTATAAATCCACTGCGCTGAGGGATTCCCGGAAGGGAAAAATTAAAACGACTTTAACATTTAGTGTAGATGGAAAGCAGAAAAAAGAGACTGTCTATATTACCCATTTAAATATCAAGGTTACGGCCAACAAAAATCCAATTCGTCTTGTCCTTGTTTATGGATTAGGTCAAACACCTATGATGTTAGCGACGAATAAGGCAATCCGGGGCAAGGATGATGCTATAAAAATAGTGAGGACATACATGTCTAGATGGCGCATTGAGGAATACTTTCGTTTTAAAAAACAGCATTTTGGATTTGAAGATTTTCGTGTTCGTAGTTTGCAGTCAATTAATAATATGAATCAATTATTGACGTATTCAATTGGCTTATTAGCTCTTCTGGCTGAGCGTTTAAATACAAGCAAGCTATCATACCAACTTATTGCCAATGCCAAGGCACTGCGGAAAAACATTCAGTTTTTTTATTATCAACTAGCGGAGGGGATCTTGGCCACATTGGCACATGCTAAAGAAGGAGTGCAAGGATGGTTCCAGATACGAAATAACCATCCCCGGCAGCTTATGTTAAAGTTGGTTGTATAAAAACACTATTAAAAATTTAAAAGATTTATGCAAGCCGGAACATGGCGTTTCTTAATGGACTCCAAATTTCTAATTTTTAAGAAATTGCTGATTTTTAGTTTATGACAAAACGGAATGCAGCTTGTGCTACATCTTTTATCAGCCTTATTTTGCATTTTGCGGAAACTCAAAT
>JAAZLQ010000076.1 GCA_012799255.1 Bacillota bacterium | reverse complement strand
ATGGTGGAGACGAAGAGGATTGAACTCTCGACCTTACGGATGCGAACCGTACGCTCTCCCGAATTGTGCGCTGCGCGGGCCCGGTGCTTCAACAAGTTGTGCATCAATGGGAAGAAACAGGACATTGAAGCGTTTCCTTTTATATTGCCTTTTTACTGTCGTCAATGATGTGGTCTATAATCAGGTGTTCTGGAGAGTAAGCAGCGTCAATGTTGTTGCGGCGGGACAAAGTGGAAAAACGAGCCCGTCATCTTAACCAGCGTCTGCACAAGGCAGACCAAGTCAAATTATCCTGTTTTCTTTCTCATAATCACTCATGGCATTGTATATTGCCTGTTTCACAAACTCTTCAGCAATATGCTGTTTGGCTGCCTTATCTCCAGTAAAGTGCTTGTCCATAAAAGCCTCGAAATCTGAAACAAATCCACCGTCTCCGCGTGTGAATTGAAAGGTTATGGTCCTATTGCGCTCCTGCGCGTTTTTGTAACTATCATGATATGAAACACAAGCCCAAAAAGCAAGAGCGAGGACCGTTACAAACAGCGCGGCATGTTCAAACCAAGAAAGAATGCCGGCTTTCGCAATTCTTTGCATCGCGAGAACGGCACCGTATATCGTGGGGACGATTATAGCCAGTGTCACCACAATAATGACCTTCTCTTTTCTATTACAATACTTCCAAATCCTCAATGTGCGTTCCTCCATTTATTCTGCTTGCCCTTTGGGCGAAAAGCCTACCAAATTTGCTACGTTTGTAGATGGTTTAAAATGGGCTACGCATTCCGACTTACAGCAGTTACCTATAAATACATAATATGCCGTTTGATTTGTATTTACAAGTATAGAGCTTGCTACGATACGGGGGGCTAGTCTCAGCTCGAATCCCAATATACTCGATTGCCGAGGAGGCACACGCCTGATTTCCCGTATGCCGAGTGCAAAATTAATACACACACATGCTCCAGTGCGGAGCTTTTTTTAATCCATTCAAATGGTTGAAAACAAGCCTCCAACCTTACTACCAATACATTCTGGCGGCTATTGTGCACAAATAAAACGACAACATTATTCAATGCTGTCGTTCTATATGGTGGAGAAGGATACGTCAAAATAATTACACCTGACAGCACTTTGTGTTAAATCGCCAGTTCATATCATGGCATTCAAGAGGTCAGCAGTTTGAACCTGCTTATCTCCTCCACAGCAAGAGTATCGAAAGCTATCTATAATATTTATCTTTCACTTGGTCAAAAAGGTATTTTGGCATTAAATATACGTCGGTACGGCTACGGGTCAGGGCGACATACAACTTGTTTCTTGTTATAGGTGCTATGCTATCACAGTTGAAGCTATCCTCCATCAAATTTGATGTATCTTCAGTTAAGATTACGCAAGTTTTTTCGTATGTATCGCCTTTGGAATAACTCCAATTTACGCTTCTAAAAATAAAATTTCCCGAATTTCGTAATAATAATTTGCAAATGCTATCATCCATTAAAACGCGTTCTGCTTCTGCGATATCTGAAATCGCAATCACTTCACCGGCATGACTATCATATGACTCAATTTCAATCCTCAATTTGGTTCGAACAAAATCGCACACTAGTTTTGAGCAACGTCTTGATTTACATAGTGTGGTTTCATCAATATTTACACCGAGCTCCTCAATTATTTTTTTATAGCGAAGATAAGTTATTGTTTTATTAGCCGTTCCGAAAGGCTTTCCGGTATTATTATCACCACTTACAGAGTGCTGATAATAATCACCAACTAACAGAACGTCTCCTTCAAAACCTTGTATTATTTCTGCCAATAACTCGTATTCTTCATTTCGATAATCCTGGAATTCATCAACAAAGAGTTTATCATAAAACTTATTTAGTCGCTTAAGCACAAGAGGGAGCAAAGTATCATTGTTTTTCGTAATCAATTTGGCCATTCGAGAACAGTAGTATTTCTTATGTGGTACGTAATGCTTTAGATTGTTCTCCTTAATATACTTTCTATTAAATTCCCCATCTTCAAAAGGTTTGGGTGGTGTCAGTAACGTTACTCCCTCACATCTGAATGATTCTGCCCCATACAAATCACAAATCAGACTATGATATGGTCGGATGCAGTCTCTATATAAAAAAGCATGGAATGTTGAGATAATTGTATTTTCTGGAATAACTCCAAAGCGAGCTAATAATTCAAAATAAATATTTTTTATATTCTCTCGTGTAAACGCTAAAACAAGATTCCGTTTTTCAGCTTCTATAGAATTGCATATCGTATATGTTTTACCAGATCCGGCAACAGCCAATATTAATTTCTTATCCATTCAAATGCCTCCAAAACATATTGAGGACACTTAAGTTCACCGATTTTGGGCAGTAGCTGAAAAGCGGTTTCAACTTTATTGTTGAGCATCTTTCCCAAATAGGGTTCATATTTTCTTCCGCGAAAAAGATACTGTGCTCCATCCTCAATTGCTATGAGACCTTCTATTAATGATTTATTTAACGAATAAATATTGGCTTCCCATGTCCAGCCGCTATCACCTGTATCGTCTGACATAAAGATATGTGACCCCTCATTTTCTGCATTATACTTTTTCATGTACTCAACGTTTTCGCGTTTACCATCATTATCCGTAATAACTGCGACCTTATGATTCGTTTTCTTTGCAATTTCAAGATACTTTTTGTATGAAAGACCGTTGCACGAAATAATATCAATCTTGTCTCCCTCGAGACTTGACCCAGGATAAATGACTTTATATAACTCCGGTAGCATCAAGTATTCTGTAGCTCCTTCAACGAGGATGCATTTTTCTGCAAGAAGAAATTGCAGCAAATTGGTATTATCAAGCTTGGAAAAATACTCAGCTGCAGTTTCTGGAATATCTGAGAGACTAGTACCTTTATTGTTTTTTATCCATATAACGTTTTTAAGTCCGAGGCTGGTAACAATCAAACTATTATGTGTGGTTACAATCAGTTGCTTGTTTTCGCATTTTTCCCTAATATCGTTAATCATTTTTCGGAGATTTGTGTGGCTCAAGTGATT
>JAAZLQ010000090.1 GCA_012799255.1 Bacillota bacterium | reverse complement strand
GTTCTACGAGCGTTGCTTTTTAACTAAACTTCTCCAAGGGTTGGCAGACTCCTTTGCCCTGAGGCGTTTCAAGCTTGATGTTCGGGATTAGACGCTCATAATTATGCCCTTTGACTTCTCCAAGCCATTGCAGGCAAAAATTCGAGGTACACAAAAAAAGACCAGCGGGTTTTCCCACCGGCCTTGAGTCTGTTTCTCAACTGGCAGCTCTAGATAATCGCGAGCGGCTTAATTATGCATGCAGGCAAGTTTATAGCCTCTATTTAACTGTGATCGATATACATTTGCAGATAGGGGGCCCAGTGAAGTAAGCTGGGCAAAAGCACCAACAGTTAGGATCTTGTTCTGTTGATCTTGCTAGTCGGCACCAGAATCGCACTAAAATAGACTTTTTTCTGCGATAGAGTTCATTCTTCTTTGATTAAGTCTAGCTTTTTTTCAATTCTAGTAAACCATTGATTCATGTGTCCCTGCAAGTTTTTGAGGTCGTCCTTGGTGGCAATAGTTTCTGTCAGATTGGCCAGTTGCGCTGAGATGAATTCAAGCTATGACAGAATTTACGTTCAAAAGAACGTGAAAACCAAGTGCTGAACATTGTTTTGTAAATCTTCGGCATACAGGGGTGCATGAAGTGCCGAATCCATCATAAAGTACCAAGGACCAGATATTGGTTCTCCTTGCAGCCAGTTACCACGTAGTTCTCCTAGTCCGTTAGTTGTTTATCCGAATTGCCAAAGCCAGCTAGACTATCAACTGCTGCGGAACGACTTGAGTGAATGGACCTGTATCTTGCTCCAGCAGACGCCTCCGAACAATTTCACCAACTCTTACGCCTAGATTCCTCGGCTGCTGCTCGATAAACGGCAGAGGCTTAGGCAGCGGGGGTATTATCTCCAAATCTCCGTATGAACCAAACAAAATATCCTCGCCCGGGACAAGATCCTGATGGGCCAACTCCCAGATAGCCCCTACAGCCATGGAGTTGTTTAGAGCAATGATCGCTTCCGGCCGCCCTTCAGAAAGCAGTTTTCGAGTAGCGCAAGCCCCTGCCTCCCGGGAAAAGTCTCCATAGTGCTCCTGAATCGCTCTAGCAGGCACACCGCTGTCTTTGAGTGCCTCTCTACAGCCCAGTGCCCGCTGAAAAGCAGTGCTGGCTGCCATGGGTCCGTGGATGAGCCCAAATGACTTGGCCCCCTGCTGCATCAGGTGGACTGTCAGCCGGTAGGCTGCATCATAGTTGTCACCCACAACATAATCAATGTCTTTCAACAATGATGCTGGCAACCTGTCTACCAGCACAATGGGAGTTCCAAGGTTCTTGGTGCGCTTTATTTGCTCATCATTTCCTCCGGCGGTTGCCAGAACGAGACAATCGACGCGGTACTCCGAGAGTACTTCAAGCAGTTTCGCTTCTTTCGCACTGTCCTCATCAGAACTGGCAAAAATTAGGCTGAACCCATAGGGGGCGATGACATCCTCAATCCCCTTAGCAATCTGCATAAAGTATGAGTTGGAGATATCGGGTATCAAGATGCCTATCGTATTTGTCTTTTTTGTCTTCAGCGTCCTCGCGGCGGAATTAGGCCTATAGCCCAGTTCGGCTATAGTGCTGTGCACTCTGCGAACGAGATTCTCTGTCACATTAGGACTGCCATTGAGAACCCTCGACACTGTAGCCGTGGATACACCAGCGTGTTCCGCAACGTCCTTGATCGTAACTGTCATAGATTAATCCTCCTGATCAGACGGGCGTGGAAATTTAGTCCAGCTTGAATATTCTCTTTAAATTTTCTGCATTCTGCGGCTTAATGTCAAGAAGAGGCAGAAGGTTTTTGACATCCGGTAGGTTTGGGAAAGCCAAGTGCGGTTCGGTCTGGTACCAATTGGCCGTGCTAGAGTAATCAGCGCTTCTATGATTGTTGTGACCATGCTCAATTGTAACCCTTATGGACTTTGAAAATATGATGGGATCTTCAATGTGATAGCGGTACAGGCTGATTTTTCCAGACCAATTAGGCCCTCCACCCAAAATGATTCCGTGGTAAGGTGTAAAGAACTTCTGCGTGGGACACCAGGCTGTGTTGAAATAGTCTTCTGTTCCGGTGCCATGGAGGCTGGGTGGCCAAGGTTACCCGTCAATATAGATCATATCGTCGCCTTCGCCGTACCAGTTCCAATCATCGGTAAATCTCTGATTATGAATGTTCAGGTTGCATCCAACGTAGTGCTCACGTCCCTCGGCGTTGAGGATCACATGGTTTTTCTCCCCCGTGACATTGTTTCCCCCGAAGCAGAAGTGCTCATTAGATACTGTACTGTCATCAATGCCCTGAGTCAGGCGCTCACGATTCCACTGTGCATGGAAACGCAGTTCATCCTCGTGAAGCTGATCATACTCCTAATTGACGTAAAAGTAAAACTTAATAGCCCGTTCTACCTGGCTTTCTACTTCTATGCGAGCGCCAGAGGCAAAAGGCATTGGGAAAGAGCAGTTGAAAGCCTTTCCATCCCGGGGCTCATCATCAGGGGGGCGGAAGTGTAATTCTTGGTGATACCGTCGCCGAGGCCAAAGAAGTCCCCTAAAGGAACTTCCACACTAGGTTTTTGCTCACCGTCCCAGTACATTCTCAGAACAATCTTGCGAGGCAGGTACAGTTCTTCAGAATCGTCCGCAGGGGCGTTTGTAATCCAAATATGGTTGTTCTTCCACAACCTCAATCTCAGCTATGGGTCGAATTTCCCCGGGACGAATCAGGAAGAAGTCACTGTTTCCTCCTGTCCAATCAAAACTTGACACGCGCTTGCTAAGTCCCTCCTGTGCCAAACTAAACTCCCTAAGCGAACTGCCTAACAACAATCTAATTCCCGCTCCCACCTCCCTTAATACTCTTTCCTTTTCTCTGTTTTACTCTCCTATGCTTAATCTTCGACTCTGCGAGTGTAGTACAGCCAGATCAATGCTGTAACAGCCAACAAAACAATAAAAAGCAGAAATGCTGCGGCGGAACCGTCACCAAAGCGGTTTAACTCGAATGCCAGCTCATAGATATAGTTCACAAGGATCCTAGTTGTGTTAGCCGGCCCTCCCTGTGTTGTAATGTAGATGATGTCAAAGGCGCTGAAGGCCCCGATCATCCCCATAATGATCAGAAAAAATGTAGTCGACTTAGTCAAGGGCAGCGTAATATACCAAATCTCCTGTAGTTTGTTTTTTACTCCGTCGATCTTGGCTGCATCGTAAAACTGTTCCGGTACATTAGCCAAGGCAGCGACATACAGGATTAGGAACCAGCCCACAAATTTCCAGTTGGCTGCAATCCAAATGCTTGGCATAGCCATGGCAGGGTCTCGAAACCAGTAAATCATGGGACCTCCCAATGACTCAATGACATAGTTTACCACACCCATCATGGGGTTCATGAGCCACACCCAAATGAATCCGGCACCCACAAACGGCAGGACATAAGGGGTAACAAAGGACGCAAGTGCCACCTGCCTACCTTTAAACCATTTTTCATTGAGGACGACAGCGAGGGTGAAGGCAAGTGCTAATGTCACAGGCAGGGTTCCAATCATGTAATATAAAGTGAGCCGAAGCCCTTTCCATATATACTCGTCGTGGATCATGCGCCTGAAGTTGTCAAGACCAACAAACATCGGCGTTCTGATCCCGTCATATCTGAACCAGGCCAATACAAATGAGGCCAGCATAGGCAATATGACAAATACAGTAACCAACGCTAGAACAGCGAAAACAAACAGATATGCCCATTTTACCTCATTGCTGTTATATCCTCTACGCTTAAGAGCCCTGTGAAAGAATGACAAGTTAATACCTCCAACCTCTGATTTTGGGCACGGACGGCTTTTCGCCGCCCATGCCCAGTATTTTCTGTCTAAAGCTATCAGAAGGCATCGATCTCGCTGTTCACGCCGTCTTGGATCGTCTGCAAAATGGCTGCAGCATCGGCAGGAGTTGCACCAAACAGTTCATCAGAGTATGGCTCTAAAAAGGTGTTTTTCAGCACACCATAATACGGATGAACATGGTCCTGCGTAAAACGGTCGTCACCAATTAGAACATCCCAAAATCCAGTCAAGTCCTGGAGCCGCTGCGGATCAGTAATTGCAGGCACGTGTCCCTCTACGCCGGTGATTTTGGAAAAATCATCGGAGAAGATAACGGACAGTCTAGCTGGAGCTGCCACCCAGGTTAGCTGCCAGTACTCTCTGAGCACATCATAGCTGGACAGAAATTCGATCAAAAGCCATGCTTCATCTGGATATTCGGTTTGAGAACTCATTGTCCAAATGCACTGACCCAAAACAGTGGACAAAGGTTTCGGCAGGGGAACTACACCGAAATCCAGGTCGGGAACATCCCTGGCAACGGCTGGTACGCTCCATCCGCCGTTGATGTGCATAGCAGAGCGTTCACCCTTGAACAGATCCAGCGTATTACCTGGGTCAACTTCAAGATAATTAGGAGCAACACCATGTTCAAAAACCAGAGACTGGATCCACTCGATACCTGCTACGTTGCCCTCGCCGGCAACTACAGATCTTCCGTTCTCATCCCATAACTCGCCGCCGAAACCGAGCATGGCGGTAGACAAGAAGTGTGCCTCAGACCAGGTAATACCCCATTGCTGAACGCGGGGCCGGCTGCCCTTGGTGAGCTTTTTGGCTGCATCCACCAAATCCTCCAAGGTCCAGTCAGCTGTTGGATACGATATTCCAGCCTCATCAAACATGGCCTTGTTGTAGTAGAGAAGGTTTCTGGGGGACAAATCCTGCGGCAGTGCCCAGAGCTCCCCGTCAACAGTCAGGGCATCAATGGCAATGTCGTGAAAATCCGATAAATCCAGGTTAGAGGCTTCAACATAAGATGTCAGTGGGTGCAAAGCTCCGCGCATTCTCATCTGACCGAAATCCTCATCCGCATTGCGCATGACGTCAGGAGCGTTGCCGCCTGCGTGACGAATAAGCAACTGATTCCAATAGTCTTCAAACCGCACAAAATTGACTTTGATGTGAGGATACTTGGCCTCGAACTGCGGTATCGCGAAGTCTGTGTACAGCTTGTCTTCCCAGGGCATGCCCCATACAGACATTGTCAACTCAACTTTTTCCTGGGCCTGGACAACACCAACGAAAATACCGCACAGCATCAACACCAATAAACCTGCAATTGTCACTTTCCGCTTGCTTAACACTTGAGTTCCTCCTCTTGTTTATTAGTCAAAGGGATCATCCCTTTAAACCCGATAAAGAAACACCTTGCACGAATATGTTTCTGAAAAACAGGAACACAGTAACGATAGGCATTACAACTAAGGTGGCGCCTGCCATCTTCTGCGGCCAAGTCAGTCCGATTTGCTCAGCGGTCACATCTGACATACCTAGCAGCCCTAACGTCAGCGTTTTCATTTTTTCACCCTGAACCATCAACAAGGGCCAGACGAAGTCATTCCAGGCAGCTACAAACACGAAAATGCCCAGGGCAAACAGAGCAGGCTTTACTAGAGGCACTCCGACATTGAGGAACACTTGGTACTCCTTGCAGCCGTCAATTCTGGACGCGTCAACTAAATCGCGCGGAACACCCTTGTAAAACTGACGCAACAGGAACACACCTAGTGCACACTGAGATGCCACTTGGGGTATGATCAGCCCCACATAGCTGTCAACCCACCCCAGTCCGCGAACCAGCAGGAAAGACGGAATCATTCTTATATGGATCGGAACCATCAGTGTTGATAAGATGTACAGAAACAGGAACTGGTTGCCAGGAAATCTGTAGAACGCAAAAGCAAAGGCTGCCAGGCTTGTAACCGCAAGGACAATAACTGTTACCGCGACTGCCACAAAAATGCTATTGAGAAACCACCTGTCAAACATAAAAACCTCTAGAACTTCTGCATATGCGGCGGTAGTAATCTCCCTGGGCCAGAAGGTCGGCGGCCAGGCCATCACTTCCCGAGGAATCTTAAAAGAGGTTATCAGCATCCAATAGATTGGAAAAATGTATACTAGAGCCAATGCACCAACGAATAAGTGAGCTGATATCCGGGAAAGATGCCTACTCCAATTTCTATTTTTTACCCTTGGTGTGCTGTCCATCATTTTGTTATCAATCCTATCTTGTAATCGTTTACAACAGACGGTGAAAAACTCTCGCATGCTGGTCCATCTTTAATGTCTCTTCATTGAGATGCTCATCCCCCTCTCGCAGAATCATAACAACCATAGCCTTGAAACCGAGCATTGTAATCGTTTACAAATCACTGCCAAAAAACAAGGCATAGTTGTTTCCATCGCGCTTAAACGTTGTTAAGTCTATATTACCCGGAACAAAAGTATGTGTCAACCCCAATTTTTACGTTTCTTTCACTTTCTGCGTCTAAGCTAAACAAAATTAGACGCGTTTTAAGTTTACCTCGTCCTAACGAGGAGTAGGATAGCATCTGTAGAACATACATATATCGATAGTCGCCGCTACCCAGTCTGGTTCGTTTCGGTCGTCAAACTGAGTTCACACTTTTTTTGGGAGAGTAGGTTGAGTTAAAATGAAGAAAATGCTTGTAACTTCTGGTCAATTTAGGCAGATCTATGACCCGTCACTTGGTGAGACAGACCAGTGGTACATCAATGATCATTGTTTCATTCAAGATCAAGACGGACTGTGGCACATGTTTGGAATAACCCAAACAGAGCCAGCCAAACCCCTTGAAGAGAAGTTTTTCGCCCATGCTACTTCGAAAAGCTTAACTAATCCCCAATGGGAGAAACAGCCGTATGTTTTGTTTGCTGACAAAAAGTGGCATGAGTCCCATGTTTGGGCTCCGCACATTATTGAACACGAGGGTACTTATTATATGTTCTACTGTGCAGGCGGACCTAGTAATGACCAATATCGAATCCACCTGGCAACATCCAAGGATTTATGGCACTGGGAGCGGCATGCAGCAAATCCCATGCTGATTGACGGTTTTGATGCACGGGATCCTATGATCATAAGCCATGAAGGTCTGTGGATCATGTATTATACAGCAACGAGTACACCAACCGGAGGCAACCACACCGTAGAATGTGTCACAAGCACAGATTTCATCCATTGGGATAACAAAAGACGAGTCTTTACACATCCACAAACCGGTACCTTTGGCGGCCCCACAGAATCGCCCTTTGTCATCAAGCGCAAGAACCAATTCTACTTAACGGTGTGCACCAACAACCCTTACAACAGATCTGAAATGTATGCAAGTGATACTCCTTTTGAATGGCATTTAGAAAATGTTATTGGCGACTTCCCCACGCATGCATCAGAAATCATCTTCAATGAAGGAGAATACTTCATTAGTCGCGCCGGCTGGGGTGAAGGCGGACTGTATCTTGCCAAGTTGAACTGGTTTTAGTGCAAAAGGCTGCCTCGCGGCAGCCTTTTTGGCATACTATTTCTGTACCTTGGCTTCAGCAAGCTGAGCCCCTAAGCTTCCCCCTGGATGGTAGAGGTGAAAATCCGCATCTGTAAATCCTTTTAATATGGACAAGCTAACCGCCAGTGCATCACCAATCACTAAGGCTAATACAGCGCTCGTTGTGGGAGCAAGATTTAGATGGTCTGCTTCCCTTTCATAGTCATAGGCCAAGGAGACATGTGCAGCACGTGCCACAGTCGAGCAGTGGTTTGATGTAATTGAGATCATTTTGGCACCGATCTGTTGGATAATTGGAATCACGCTCAACACTTCTGCAGTCTCGCCACTGTTAGAGATGAGGATAGCAACATCTGTTTCCTCGATCATACCCGAATCTCCGTGCACTGCTTCTGTGGCATGGACAAAAAACGCTGGTGTTCCCGTACTCGCCAGAGAAGCCGCAATTTTCTTACCGATAATCCCGGACTTGCCTACGCCAACAACAACCGCCTTGCCTTCACACTTCTCAAGTAAGTCAACTGCTGCGGAATAACGATCATCGATTTGCTCAAGAAGCCCCTGTATCGCTTGACTCTCTACTGTTATGACTTCTCGTATAAGTGTTTTCACATCCACACCCATCTACTCCCACTCCTGCTCTTTGCGGGGTAGACGCTCTTCCACAGGTTTCAGATCAAAAGGTTTGTGTGGCTCGACTTGATACCAATAGGCAGTACTTGACCAATCATCACTGCGGTGATTGTTGTGACCGTGTTCAATGGTAACCTTAATGGACTTATCAAACATGATCGGATCCGCAACATGGTAGCGGTAGAGAGTAATCTTGCCGGCCCAATTCGGATCTCCCGCTTTAATGATACCATGATAGGGAGCATTAACCTCCTGTGTTGGACACCAGGCAGTATTGAAATAGTCCTCTGTTCCCGTCCCATGTAAGGAAGGCGGGAAGGTCTCACCGTCAATAAAGATCATATCGTCACCTTCACCATACCAATTCCACTTTCCGGTATAGCGTAAGTTATGGATGTTCAGGTTGCAGCCCACATAATGGCCTCTACCTTCTGCTTCAAGTACTACATAATTCCCCTCACCTGTTGTGTTTTCACCTTCAAGCTGAAATTCAGTGTTCTTAAGACCTTCTTCAGAGATTCCATCGGTGGGGTTTTCACGATGCCAGTAGGCGTGAAAACGGGCCTGATCCTCTGGCAGATGATCATACTGTTCATAATCAACATAGTAGTAGAAAATCAGTGTTTCCTCTGATTCATTCGTCACTTCAATGCGGGCGCCGTCTGCAAAAGGCATGGGGAACCAGCAGTTAAACGACTTGCCATCCTCTGGACTCATGTCCAGCGGTGCCGAGACGAAGTTCTTGTGCTCAGCATGTCCCATACCAAAGAAGTCACCAATAGGCACTTCCACACTGGCATCTTCCTCGCCATCCCAATACATGCGGAGCACAACTTTACGTAAGAAGTACTCAGCACGGCAATCCATCGTCACCCAAATGTGAGTAATGCAGCCAGCACCAGAAATATCGGCAACTGTTGCAGTAGTACCTGGTTTTATATGCAGCCGGTCATCGTTACCGCCTGTCCGATCATAGCTGGAAACTCGTTTGCGCTTCGCGTTGCGCAGAGTCGCCAATTCACGTAAAGAACTTCCCACTTGCTTTACCATCATCATTGTACACCTTCCTTATGCAATTATGTTGTACCTGTTGTCAACCAACCTGTTTTTGGAGAAAAGCCTTGACCTCCTGGGCGCTTGGGAGTGAAGGTATAGCTCCCTCTCTTGTTACCACCAAAGCCCCAACTGCATTCGCAAACCTTACCGCTTCAGGTAAAGGAGTCCCTTGAGCTACAGCCACAGCTAAGGCTCCGTTAAAACCATCTCCTGCTGCAACAGTGTCAACCACCGAAGTGCTGAACGCGGGCACCAACTCAGTCGCGGATTGGTCAGCAATCATGGCTCCGTGGTGCCCTAAGGTAATAACAACCTTGCGGATGCCCTTCTCCAGAAGCGCCTGGGCAGCCCTTTCCGCTGACTGACGGTCTACCACTTGGACGCCGGTGAGAATTTGTGCTTCTGTCTCATTAGGAGTCAAGTATGTCACTTTTTCCAATAGCTCATCAGCCAAAGATTGGGCTGGTGCAGGGTTTAGGATCACTGGAACATCGTGTTTTTCCGCCATCATTACCGCAGCTTCAATCAAACGCATGTCCATCTCAAGCTGAAGCATCAGAAGATCGCTATTTCGTACAACATCCTCAATACAAGCAAGATCCTCGGGACTGTAGCGGAGGTTAGCACCTGGAACAACAACAATACGATTGTTGCCCGTCGTTTCATCAAGTGTAACAAAACCTACCCCAGTGGAGGCGTCTTTATCGCGAAGAATATACTCTGTACGGATACCTTCTTTATTTAGAGCATCCTGCATTTCATCGCCATAGACGTCATAACCTAACTTCCCGACCATCGTTACTTGGGCGCCAAGCCTGGCTGCGCTTACAGCCTGGTTCGCCCCTTTACCACCTGGAAACCGACGAAAACTCGATCCGATCACAGTCTCCCCATTGTCTGGTACACGAGGAGTGCGGACAACGAGATCCATCATAAAGCTTCCAATAACCAAAATTTTCGGTCTTGCTCTATCTACCATCACTTAATCACCTTATTCTTCCTATTCTACCCCGCTTTCCCCTAGATCACTTCTAGGCCATCTTTATCTGGTAGAGTTGGGAAGGGATTATGCGGCTCAGTCTGATACCAAAATACCGTAGAAGCTATATCATCTTGAAGAGGTAGATACCTGCCTCCTGATCTCCAGCCAAGGGCTTGGATTGTTACCCTTAAATCCTTCTGGAAACGAATTGGATCCATTATATGCCAACGATACATGCCAAAACGTTGCTGACTGCGATATAAACCATCTGGCTTAATTACCTGAGGTAAGCCCAGGAAAGGTGTAGAATAGACTCCGTACTCACCCTTCGGATGCTCGAAATTCCAAGCTCCACCAAAATAGTCCTCCGTACCCGTTCCGCAAATGGTGGGGTATTCTTTATCACCGTCGACGTAGAATTTTACTTCACCTTCACCCCACCAGCCGCTATTGTTTACGCCCCATGCTATGTAGGTACCTACATAGTGCCCCTGACCCTTAACGCCATCAATCAGAGTATGCACTTCCTTGTAAGGAAGGGGATTGCTCCTTCTGAACTGTGCATGGAAGTAAGCCGCATTCTCAGGTACATCGGTCAGACTATAATCGATCTGGTAATAAAGAACTGCTTCCTTGTCATCAAGATTTTCCACTTCCAGGCGAGCTGACTTACGAAACGGCATTTCCCAATAGGAGTTCATACCGCCTGCTGGATTAACCGAAATAGGCAAAGAGTTCACATTGCACCGTTCACCCCATCCATTACAGAAGAAGTCACCAATAGGCGCTTCCACCGAAGGATCCTTCTCATCATCCCAATAAATACGCAGAATAAGGCTTCTCCATTGAGGCGGAAAACATGTAAGCCAGATATGTTGGATTACACCAGGTCCTTGAATCTCACCCAAGACAAAGGTATCGTTAGCAGGAACCATAACCGAGGGCGATACCTTCCAGCCTTTACCAAGATCTCGTGCAGGCCCCTTACCGGTGCCCTCTGTAGCCATGCCTCCCTTGCCCTTCTCGCCAGTGAAATTCTCTGGCGATATTGAGCGGCTCTGAGCATTCGACAATATTGACAAGTTGTGCATCGTGAACCCATTTGATTTAATCATGATATAAACCTCCTATATTTTGTTAAGCATTATATCCTTTCAAATCAAGCTTCCTATAATGATGGCAACGTACTGAACGCCCAGTACCTTCGACAGCTTCCAGCTTGGGCACTTTTCTTCGACAGAGTTCATCTGCGTACCGGCATCTTGGATGAAAATGGCAGCCAGAAGGGGGATTTGACGGACTCGGAACGTTACCCTCAAGTTTAATCCGCGTTCTGCCTGCTCCCGAAAGGGGACGAGGAATAGCAGATAATAATGCCTCACTATAAGGATGCAGCGGACTTGAATACAAGTCATCAGCCG
Organism: Bacillota bacterium; assembly: GCA_012799255.1. The sequence goes on along the minus strand of JAAZLQ010000090.1, from coordinate 7,828 downwards.
GTGCAAGTTCAACCACACGCCCTAGATACATAACAAGAACGCGGTCGCTGATGTGTTCAATTACGCTGAGATCATGAGCAATGAATAAGAACGTAAGATCCATTTCCTCTTGAAGACTCTCCAGCAGATTTAGAACCTGTGCCTGCACGGAAACGTCCAAGGCTGATACTGGTTCATCGCAGATCACAAGTTTTGGCTGAAGTGCTAAGGCTCGTGCAATACCAATACGCTGACGCTGGCCTCCACTAAACTCATGGGGATAACGACTGGCTAGAGCTGGATTTAGACCTACCTTGCTCATCAGATCGCTTACGCGCTCCCTACGTTCTCGTTCATCACCTACCTTTTGTAGACGCAAAGGTTCCTCAATAATTGCCCTCACAGTCATTCGCGGATCAAGAGACGAAAATGGATCTTGGAATATAATCTGCATATCCCTATAAATCCTCGCCATTTCCCTTCTTTTTACCTGGGTTAGATTTACGAAGGAACCGTCGTAATAAAGATTCACCTCGCCTTCCGTTGGTCTTAAGAGCTGCATGATGCAACGCGACAGAGTTGTCTTGCCGCATCCGCTCTCTCCTACAACACCCAGAGTTTCTCCCTTTCTTATTGTAAAGTCCACTCCATCAACTGCACGCACATGGCCAACCAACCTTTTGAAAAAGCCTTTTTGAATAGGAAAGTGTTTCTTCAGATTCTTGACTTCTAATATCGTATCTGGATCGCGTGGTTGTCTCATGCTAATTTTCCTCCTCCCCATAAAGCCAACACTTTACAGTTCGATCACTATCGATCCTAAAGACAGGAGGTTCCTCCACGGAACAGATGGGCTTGGCGTAAGAACAGCGCGGCCCGAAATGGCAGCCTTTTGGCAATTGAGTCAGAGATGGTACAGAACCATCAATCGGAACCAGCTTCGACTTGGAGCCGATTTTTGGGATGGAATTTATTAGTCCTCGTGTATAAGGATGAGCCGGCTCGGTCAGGATTTGCATTGTCGTACCCGTCTCAACAACTTTTCCAGTATACATAACCATTATACGGTCTGCCATCTCACCTACTACGCCCAAGTCATGTGTTATAAACATCATGGACATCCCTAGTTCATTCTGTAAATCTTGCATCAGCTCTAGAATCTGTGTCTCGATTGTTACGTCTAAAGCAGTTGTTGGCTCATCCGCTATTAACAAACTCGGATTGCACGACAATGCCATGGCAATCATTGCCCTCTGTCTCATTCCTCCACTAAACTGATGAGGATACTCGTCCACCCTCTGCTGGGGATCTGGAATTTTGACTTTAGCAAGCATCTCAACGGCTAATTCTTTTGCCTCCACCTTATCCAACCCTTGATGAAGACGAATGGCCTCCATGATCTGAGCACCAATTGTATAAACCGGATTAAACGATGTCATTGGTTCTTGAAAAATCATGGCTATTTCATTACCCCTGATTTTCCGCATCTCCTTGCCTTTGAATCCCAGAGTATTTAAGTCTAGAACTCTATCCCTAGAGTGGTATAGAATTTCTCCATCTACAATTCTACCGCGAGGAGGACGAATCAGTTGCATGACAGAAAGAGAAGTTACGCTCTTTCCACATCCGCTTTCTCCAACTATGCCCAATGTTTCACCTCGCTTGACAGTGAAACTAACTCCGTCAACCGCCTTTACTACTCCACTATCCATAAAAAAATAGGTCTTCAGTCCACTTACCTCTAATAACAAGTTATTGGACGTCAACGAAACAACCCCCCTTGGCCAATTACAACACTAGTAGCTATAAGGATCTGCAGCATCCCGCAAGCCGTCACCGACAAAATTGAAGGCTAGAACCGCTACAATTACGAAAGCAGCCGGTATCAATAGCCAAGGGTGTTCCGCAACTACATTTACGTTTGAAGCGCTCTGCAACAAAACACCCCAGCTCACTGCAGGAGGACGAAGCCCGAGTCCTAAAAAACTTAAGGAAGTTTCGCCCAAAATCATATTTGGGATAGAAAGCGACACACTTACCAGAATATAACTGGTGAAATTGGGAATTAGATGACGGACAATGAGAAACCAATCTTTAGCCCCAAATGTTCTCGCCGCCAGAACAAACTCGGCATCACGCAATGAGATGACCTTTCCTCGAACTACCCGAGCCAAGTTAGTCCACCCCAAAACCGACAAAATTACAGTGATTGCAAAATAGTTTTGAATAATGGACCAGTCTCGCGGTAACGCTGTGGCTAATGCCATCCAAAGAGGGATACTGGGTATTGACATGAGAAACTCAATAATCCGCTGAACGATATCGTCAATTATTCCTCCATAAAAACCAGAAATTCCACCCAACGCAAGGCCAATTATGAGACTAATGGCAACACCAACCAAGCCGATGGTAAGTGACAGTCTTGCGCCGAGCACGATCCTGGAAAACATGTCCCGGCCTAACTCATCAGTACCAAACAAAAAAATGGGTCCTTGTTCTGAACCAAATAAGTGAATGTCGGTTTCAAAAAGACCAAAAAGTTTATATGAATGGCCCCTCACAAAAAATTCAACCGGATAAGTTGTGTCTTTGTCCAGAGTATAGACGGCTTGAAATGTTACAGGATCACGGGTTCTCTCAAAGCCGTATACAAATGGACGCTGCAAACCGTTTTCTCCGAATATATGAATTCTCTGCGGTGCAATTAAGGTATACTGTGAAAAACGCTGGTTAACAGCATACGGCGCAATAAAGTCTGAGAAAATTACTACAGTATAGAAGATGAAAAGTAATACTGAGCCTATCATCGCTAGACGATGACGCCGAAAACTCCTCCAAATCAGTGCTCCTTGAGACAAGGAGCGATCCTCGGGGGCCATTTCAGCATCTTTGGTTTCAATTGGCGTGGCCTTAACATGATGTGCCATAGTTATGCCTCCCTTTTAGTCAAACCGTATACGCGGATCAACTGCTGCTAAAAGAACGTCTGAAATAAGCGTCCCTATTATAACCAATGCACTTTGCACCAAAAGCAACGTACCAGCGAGGTACATATCTTGCATGCGCAGCGCCTGGTGCAACGCGGGTCCAATTGTAGGCAACGACAAAACTACTCCAACGATAGTGTCGCCGGCCATAATACCGGGCAAAATCCAACCAATTGTACTAATCAGTGGATTAATCGCAATTCGAAAAGCATGTTTGATCGTCACATACCATTCAGAAAGCCCTTTGGCCAATCCTGTACGCACATAGTCTTTACCCAACTCGTCTAACATCTGCGCACGCAGCACACGTATATTACCAGCTGTACCTGCCAATCCGACGACAACAACCGGCACCCAGATATTGCTCATCATGTCCTTAACCATTTCCCAACTCCATGGTTCACCAATGAAGCGGCTGGACACGAGCCCACTGACAGATGTGCCAAAATATCTAATAGAAAGAAACATAATGACTAAAGCCAATAAGAACCCAGGTACAGCCATGCCTATAAACCCGATAAACGTGGCAAGGTAATCAACAATCGAATATTGTCGAACCGCTGAGTAGATTCCGATGGGAATTGATATAGCCCAGGTAAACAACACGGTGAATATGGAAATTGCCACCGTAAATCCAATCCGTTCCTTCACGATTTCCAATACTGGTCTCTCGTGTTCAAACGACTGGCCAAAGTCCCCTTTAGGGAAACCGCTCACCCATTTTAGGTATTGCTTATAGGTCGGTTCATTCAAACCATACCTTCTCTCGTATCTGTCTATTTCTGCCAAATCCATGGGTCTGCCACTGTTTCTGCGTTCTTGGATCAAATTTGTCAGGTAATCCCCGGGAGGCAGCTTGATCACGACAAAAGATACAATAGATATTGCTATTAACATCGGGATAGCAATTAACAACCTGCGGGCAATATACTTCATCATGCTCAATCACCCTCTGTCTAAGATATCTGCCTGGCCTAGGCCAGGCAGATTATATCACTCGTTCTTCACTACAACCTAGTTTGTGCGCTGCTCAGGATTCTCCCAATAGAACTGCTCCATCCAATGCACACGAACTCCGCCCCACGCTGCATCATCAGCGCCAGATTCAGGGTTCACATTGCGTAAACCATTCTTAACAATGATTGGCTTCCCAACTAGGCCTACGGTGCCGATGCCCCACAATTCCTCTGCGTAAATATCTCCTATCCTTTCAAAGATAGCATATTGCTCTTCTGGGGGAGCATGAGGCAGTCTGTGTAGCGAGTCACGGACCTCCTGGACAATCGCAGGCGGTTCTACGCCTTCTTGACCATCGCTGTTGTACCACTGAAGGTAGAGCGGTCCAGTTTCGATCATGCCGGCGGGATTCACACGCAAGCCACGTCCAACGTTTGTAGCACTCTCTGTCAAAACGTCTGTCAAGTACACAACTATTTCATGCTCGGCAGCGTTCATTGTTGTAGTGATATACGCGCGATCCATCACACGCATGTTAACCTTGATGCCAAGATCCTGCCAGTACTCTGTTACGAGTTCTGTCACTGGGATGAATTGACCAAAGTAATCACCTACCAGAAGATCAACGCTTAGTTCTTGTCCGTCAGGACGCAAGAGCCAACCGTCTCTGCTCTTCTCTGTCAAGCCAAGTTCGGCTAACAGTTCCTGAGCCCGTGCCACATCGTAATCTGCGTATGCCCGTGCCCATTCATCTTTAAAGGCAGGAACACTGTAATGGAATGTTGCCTGTTGAGGTATTCCTTGGCCAAGCAATGCTGTTTCATTGATCTCCTCACGATCAATGGCCAATGATAATGCTTGTCTAAACTTCTTGTTTCTCAGCAGGTCACCTAAGTACTCATCTTCTCCGCGGTAGTTCTGGTTGAAGAAATAGGTTACCACAGAAGTCCAAGTATCTGGTCCCATGTAAGCATAGTAGTCGCCTTGAGCTTCATTGTTTTTGAACAGAGGATAATCATTGATGGATGTTCCATGTGGCTCAAAATCGATATCTCCGGCAATAATCCGCATTACGTTTGTCTCGAAGGAACCTGCATAAAACAAACCGCGAATATGGTCCAAGTAGGGCAGTTGATTACCAGCTGTGTCCACCTTGAAATAGTATGGGTTTCTGTCATAAACCAGCCCTGATGGTGTTTCCTCTCTGATAATCCATGCTCCGACAGAGGGGAGACCTGGTGCTTGTTTAAAGGGACCGAACTCACGCTTGCGCTCAAAGAGTTCCCACCACTCATCATAACCTGCTTCTTGTGCCAGCTTATTAGCATCTGGGTTATAATTGATGTGCCACTGACTCAAGTAATGCTTGGGAAGGAAGATGTAGTTCTGGCCTCCCACAAACATTGTACCGTTCAACTGATGAATGAAGCCCCAGTAAGGCTGTGCAAACTTATACACCAACGTATAATCATCGATGACCTCTAGCTCCATGAGCTTACCGCCGACGACAAACTCAATCGGATAAGTAGTAGTTAACTCTTTGTTTAACAGAACATCTTCATACCAGAAAACGAAGTCTTCTGCAGTAAAGGGATGTCCGTCTGACCACTTCATACCTTCTCGCAAATAAATGATAAGCTCTCTTCCGTCTTCGGAAAACTCCCAATCTTTTGCGATATTAGGAATAGTTTCTTCGCCTCTTTGATCAAGCGTCAACAGATATTCAATGGCCAATTGCGATGTTGTTGACCACTGATTTACTGAAGCGGATCCCATGGTCAACGAACCGCCATAGACACCAATTTCACTTACAGGTTCGATAACCATCGGCTCTAGTGGCAATCGCTCCTCCACGGGAGGCAATACGCCAGCAGCAACGAGTTCTGCCAATTGTGGTGCTTCTTTGTACTCCATCGCGAAAACCGATGAAACCAAAGCAAGAGATAACACAACGATTGTTAATAGTATACTAAGTTGTTTTCTCATGTCTTCCTAGGATAACCTAGGCTCCCTCCTTTTTTTTGATCTTCTGTAGACAACACGGCTCTATCTGTTCTACAATCACCCCTCTCCATTACAGCCAAAAGTCTTAGAACTCAGCAAACTCGGCGCCTTGATACAAATTAACATTCTCGTCGACCTCTTTGTAAACGTTTACATTTATTCGTACAAAAAAAGATGACGCCTTGGTAGCACTTGACACAAACTATAACTCGCGGTAATCGATTACAATTTGATGTTCAAAATCAAACGGTTCCACCTATTTACTTAATAGCATAAACTGAAACCACACCTCTGTCAAGAGTTTTCTTTACAAAATCATTGCACCCTAAAGAAAAAAACAACTTGAGGTCCGCGCCTGGAACATAACAAACAAAGCGGTGACGCGACATTGGCCTCGCAGTGCTGGAAATAACGTGGTTCAGGAACTGACTTCTACAGAAACCCGTATATTCTCTTTCTGTTTTCCAGATCATGGGGCTGGATATCAGGTAAGGGAAGTCTGTTGTCAACAGCAATCTGGGGAAAGTTCTATAGGGCTCTGTCTGGTACCAATAAGCTGTACTTGAATAATCATCACTACGATTATTATTATGACCATGTTCTATGGTGACACGAATAGACTCACTAAACACGATCGGATCCTCGATATGATATCGATACATCGAGATCTTACACGACCAGTTTGGACCTCCACCTAAGATGATCCCGTGGTACGGAGTGCACACTTCCTGTGTAGGACACCAAGCTGTATTGAAGTAATCTTCCATGCCGGTTCCATGTAAACTTGGCGGCCATACTTCCCCATCAATGAAGATCATATCATCACCTTCGCCATACCAGTTCCATTTGTCTGTGAAACGCTGGTTGTGAATATTTAGATTACAGCCAACATAATGGCCGCTCCCTACTGCATCAAGAATCACGTAGTTCTCAGATCCAGTTGTGTACTTTCCACCAAAGGAAAAATCTTCGTTGGAGACAGAAAAATCATCAATGCCCCCTGTTAAACGCTCAGAGTTCCACTGTGCATGGAAACGCAGCTCATTATCATCCAAATCGTCATATTCTTCATAATCCACATAAAAGTATACTCTGACAGGATACAGTGACTCGTCTCTACTTCTATACGGGCATGTGAAGCAAAAGGCATTGGTAAAAAGCAGTTCAATGACTTGCCATCCTCAGGGCTCATCATCAGTGCAGCTGAGGTATAGTTTTTGGTAATACCATGGCCTAAACCAAAAAAAATCACCTAAAGGTACTTCTACACTTGGTTCTTCCTCACCGTCCCAATACATACGCAGTACAAGTTTGCGAGGCAAATAGAGTTCTTCTTTATTAAGTGAAGCATTCGTCATCCAGATATGGGTTTTTTTCAGTCCCCTTAATATCTGCCATGACGCCGCTCCCACCTGGTTCAACTATTATAAAATCCTTGTTACCGCCACCACGATCATAACTTGATGCACGCTTTCTCCGTCCATGTCTCTTTAGACTTAATTCGCGCAATGAACTTCCTAGCAAAGTCCTTTCGCCCTCCTTAGTCAACCGTCCTAAGTGCCTGTATTACGTTTTGTAATCGTTTACAATACACGCAAAAAAATAAACCGATTTCGACTCAGCTAAATTATAAATGTTTCCTTTACATTTGTCAACCAACGGTGGTGAAACAATTCTGATAATTATCCGGCTCGCTTGACAAGCATCAATGCCCGTAGATCCCGTCAATGACCTATCCACAGCAGACAGAGGGGTTTTTGACACGTCAGGGCATAAAAAACGGGCCCTAGAGGACCCGCGCTTTATTACCATACACTTGCCAGTGGATAGATATTTAGTTTCCTAACCTGAGTGCTGCCGCCTTCGCTGGTGAGGTTTATTCTGCGGCTGCCCTCTCTTGG
>JAAZLQ010000299.1 GCA_012799255.1 Bacillota bacterium | reverse complement strand
TCCCCCCATAAATTTACCCAATACTCTCATAATTAGTCTCCTTTCGTTACCTTATCTTATCGTCAAATTCAAATTTTCGCTCTCATCGAACACACCGATTATATCACGAAATATACAATTTTTCTACATGCTTTTTTACCTATGCAGTGTGCTGTGTTCCCCTGACATCATTCTCAATCAGCCTCTTTATCTTGTCCTTCATGGTTTCCTTGGCATCCTCATTGAAATGCACTCTCACAACATACATTGTGCCACCTATCTGCTTCCTGAGTGCTACCGGTGTGTGTGATTTTCTATTATCCATTTTGTGTTCTCCTTTTTTTGTTTTGCCTGATAAGGAAGAGCCTCTTTCAGCTGACAACCGTAAGCTGACAACCGACCTTCAAAAACTCTCAATTCCTTTTATTTATAGTTACTTTTCCTAAATTTACTTTTTCTCAAATATTCCGTTGCTTTCGTTGTCAGTACTATATATAACCCCTTAAAAATATAGTAAATATAAGGGTTTTAAGAATATAGAACCGACAACGAGGTTGGCAACGGAATAGACAACCAGCCGACAACCTACTGGGCAATTATATGTTCATCTACTCGTCGAAAAACGATAACTGTTTCATTTGTTCTTCGGTCAGTGGTTGAAAATCATTCTCTTTGTTGTCAGGCTTCTCCCATCCTTTCTGCCGGCGATATGGCTCAGGGAAATGTCTTGGATTACTAAAGGCAATCCAATCACTACAGTTATTCATAATGTCGTTAATCTCTCGAATTTCCCATTGTGCCGGATTTCCGTCATTCCCCAATGCCTCAGCATACAACTGCCTTGAACACACCATATTTGCTTGGCAATGCTCCAAATAATCAAGAATAAGCTCTTTCTTGGTATCTTCCTGCATAAACTGTTTCTGATACTCCCGAAGCTCTTCCTCAATCTTCTTTGGAAGCTTCAACTGAAAATCGCCACTCTTATAGATTACCATTGCTTCTGCCCACATTTGGTCTATATATCCCCTTGATGCTTTTTCATCATCAAGGATATGAACCTCAGCCTCATTCGACCTACACAGAATAGGCAGGAATCTTCGGTTTCCCGACCTATCCATAGGCAAAAAATCCAATGAATTTGACGAACCGGCAAACACACACTGCCTCTTATGGTCTTTCGGATGCCGGTCATACGGTGTCTTATAAGTATCCTTCTGCCTGCTCATAAAGGACTTGGTATCTTCCACATTCTTGGCATTGAGAATAGCCACCATTTCAGGGAACTCCACAATCAGATGTGCTTGTATCTTTCGGTATACATTGTCATCATCCATTTTCTTTAAGTCATCCGTAAACCAATCGTCCTTCATGGCAAGGAAACGCAGAAAAGTGGATTTACCGGCTCCCTGACCCCCTACCAGGCAAAGCATTACCTCAAACTTGATGCCTGGGCAGGAAATTCTTGATATGATACCCATCATAAAGAGCTTCATTACCTCATAAGTGTAGTCGCTGACCTCTGCTCCTAAGAAATGATGCAGTGCATAGCGTATTCGCTCCTTGCCATCCCATATTAGGGAATTGATATAATCAAGAACCGGATGATATCGGTTTTCATTTGCCACAACCTTTATCACATCCTCAATTCGCTTTTCGTTGGACAATCCGTAATGCTTTTCAAAATAGACAACAAGAAACTTCAAATCCACATCCGTAAGGCTCTCACTCTCCCGATACCAGCCCAAATCCCTTGTAATGTCAATTTTGTCCGTAAACATATTCAGCCGGAATGCACCTTTCAGATTAGGGTCGTGCATCAAAATCAGCCGATAATTACCGACTGTTTTCCTGACTTCTCCCTTTTCTGTGCACTCCAGTATCGCCCTGACTTCTTCGATACTCTTCAATTCTTC
>JAAZLQ010000142.1 GCA_012799255.1 Bacillota bacterium | reverse complement strand
GAGAAGTTCACTGGTGCGATTCCAGCAAATTTAGCTAACTTATCTGCATTAGGAAAACGGTTGATATTACCAATCTCACTGAGCATCTTTGACGCTGTGATGATATCAATTCCAGGCATAGTCATCAAGGTACATTCAAACACCGGAAGTAGTTCTTCTATGGCTTGTTCAATCTCTGCTAACTGCTGATTGTAATGCCTTAAGTCACTGACCAAGCTTCTGGTAATAGCATCTCTGCTGTCCTGGTAATCTCTCTTTGTGTCACCATCTGCTTTGATGGCAGTTAGGATTTTCTCTGCACTTTTGGTAGAACAGTTGTTATTACTGTTGGTCTTAATTCCTCTGCCAGTTCTTCTGCAGTCTTTCCTTTCAGATACTCTGGTGACGGATAGGTTTCCCAGAAATAAAGTGCTGTCTGTCGGTCGATTACTGTGAAGAATGTCTTATAACTGGGATATGCTACACAGTTCAACTTTGTTGGTTCTTAAACATCTTTCTGAAAATTGAATATTCTCTTCCAATATTATTATCTTATGTCCCTCAAAATGGATCTTCGTAATACAGATATTAGCCATAACACCTATGTTGATATAGATATAACTTTCTGACATTTGGTGTTATGGCTAACAATAATTTACTTAAATATTTCCCATAACCTTTCTCGTATAGCGTCTAATGGCTCATTAATAGATTTTCTTTTCTCAAAATCCTCACACCAAATAAAAAATTCGGATAATCCACCATGTGCAGGGTACAATTTCAAATACTCTCTTTGAATTTCGATGATTTTTTTATCATTATCTTTTTCATATTCAATTATATATAATATATTTTGTAAAACTCTTTTTTGAATATTAATTGTATCATCACCAAATCTTTCAATTATATCTAATAGTTTTTGAAACAGCTCCTTTACTTCACCGATATCTATATTATTCATTAACTTCCTCCTATTTTAAAGCTGTCTTTCCAACCACTTCAACATTAAGCTTCCATGGTGTTTGAATAAATGTTTGCATTATATCACTTCCTCCAAGGTATATACCTCCTTGATATCCAACAGGACCTGTATATACTGTCGTACCAGCAGGAATCTTTATTGCATAATTTGTATCAATAATTGATGTTCCTGTAAGTTCGCCGGTTATTGGGTCAATCCACTGAGGCTTAACAGCTGTCTCTATTCTTACTTTTGCAACCGATTCAGCAGGTTCAGTTGTGAACCATTGCCCTAACGGTTTCCCATCTTGTCCAGCTCTATAATATATTTTATCCTCGGTTAGTATTTCAGCATTATATTTACCCCCAAAGAAGTTTTTAGCTGGTTGTCCTTGAATTTCCGCTAACGGTCCAGGATTTTCAATCATATTATATTCATAAGCCTGTGAGCCTCCCTCAACAGCATTACCAACTCCCGCATAAACATTTTCTTTACTCTCGCCACAATACCCACTTGGGTCAACATACTTAACAGGGTTATTACTAACATAACTATAAAGATTTAACCCATCACCCCTATATGTATCCTCTT
>JAAZLQ010000281.1 GCA_012799255.1 Bacillota bacterium | reverse complement strand
CAGACTTGTTGTAATGGGTTTACCGTATTGATCAAAATGCAATTCTCGGCTTATTAAAACCGAAACATCAACACCGTTTACATAAACCTTTTCTCTTGGTTCATTTGCTGTTGATGGTGGAAATTCTTGTTCAGGATAACGGATTTCAGGGGGAGTAATTTCAATTTCTTCTCCTGTTTCTATATCAATTATTGGTTCTGTGTTTTCTTCTTCTTCATCCACAATACCGCCTAAGTCGGTTTCTTCTGCAACTGGTTTTATTCTAATTGGGTCACCGTCAAATTGTGGGTCTGCAAAAAGGTCTGTTGCATTTCTGAAATCCAAAATGGTAAAATACAGTTTGCCGTATTCTTCATTGATTCGTGTTCCTCTACCAATGATTTGTTTGAACTTGGTCATTGAATTGATGTTGCTGTCCAATACAATCACTTTGCAGGTTTGAGCATCAACGCCTGTGGTCATCAGTTCGGAAGTGGTGGCAATGACCGGATATTTTTCTTCGGGATTGATGAAGTTGTCCAACTCTCGTTTGCCTTCCTCATTGTCGCCTGTAATCTGCATTATGTATTTGTAGTTCTCGGCAACTAAATCAGGATTGTGTTTTGCTAATGCGGTTCGCATTCTTTCAGCGTGGTCAATGTCCACACAAAACACAATGGTTTTGGCAAAGCGGTCGTAACCTTTCAGAAACTCGGTTACTTTTTTGGCAACTAAATCTGTTCTTTCTTCAATCACCAAATTTTTATCAAAGTCCTTTCGATTGTAAATGCGGTCTTCTATTTCGTTTCCGTCTTTGTCGGTTTTGCCTTGTTCGGGTCGCCAACCTTCAACATCCACATTCAGGGCAACTCTCACCACACGATAAGGAGCCAAGAAACCATCGTCAATTCCTTGTCGCAAAGAATAAGTGTAAACTGGGTCGCCAAAATATTCGGTGTTACTTGCTTCGTTGGTTTCTTTTGGTGTCGCTGTCAAACCAATATGCGTAGCATTTTGGAAGTAGTTTAAAATCTCTCTCCAACTGCTGTCGTCTTTTGCACTTCCTCTGTGGCACTCGTCAATTACAATCAGGTCGAAAAAATCTCTTGAAAACTGTTTGTAAACATTGGCTGCTTCGTCTGTTCCTGAAAGTCCTTGATACAATGCCAAATAAATTTCAAAGCTCTTGTCAATTTGCCTGTGTTTTACCACAGTCATTTTATCCTTGAAGTGTTTAAAGTCGCCTCTTCGTGTCTGGTCAATTAAAGCGTTTCGGTCGGCTAAAAACAGAATGCGTTTTTTTGCTCCGCTTTTCCAAAGTCGGTGAATGATTTGAAAAGCTGTGTATGTTTTTCCTGTGCCTGTTGCCATTACAAGCAGAATTCTGTTCTGTCCGTTGGCAATGGCTTCAACTGTTCTATTTACTGCAATTTGTTGGTAATATCTCGGTTTGCGGTTTGTTCCGTCAAAATAATAGTCCTGTGAAACGATTCTTTCCGCTTCGGGAGTTTCAATGCCTTTATACTTTTTGTATTTCTGCCAAAGTTCTTCGGGAGTAGGGAAGTCTTCTAAACTGATTTCCGTTTCTATGTTACCGTCTGTCGCTGTTCGGTCGTGAAATAAAAATCCGTCTCCGTTGCTGCTGAATACACAAGGAATGTCCAATATTTGAGCATAGTCTAAGCCTTGTTGTATTCCTGCTCTTACTGAATGGTTGTTGTCCTTTGCTTCAATAATTGCAATAGGAATATTCGGTTTGTAATACAGAATATAGTCGGCTCGTTTTCTTGTTCCTCTTGCTGTGATTTTTCCTCTAACGTAAATTTTACCATCAGTAAAAGAAACTTCCTCTAATATCTGCAATTGCTTGTCCCAACCTGCCTTTTCTAAAGCAGGAGTGATGAACTTGGTGCAAATATCTCTTTCTGAAAGTGTCTTTTTATTCATTCTTTAATTGTCAAAATATAGTTTACCAAAATACGTATTTCTGTCGGTGCGTAGGCAAAAAAGTGGCTCTTTTGGCTTTGCGAAGGGTTGGCTTGCGGGTGGGGCAAAGCCAAATGTACCACTTGCGGGCTGGCTGAAATTGTTTTTAAAAAATGTGCGGTGGGAAATAAATAAAAAACATAGGGTCGGCAATGAGTGTCGGCTTACTCGTTGTCCGTTTGTAATATCGTTTCTATGTCTTTGGTCACCTGTCAAAATGGTTTACTTTTTTCTGTTTCTGTCAGTCGTTTGTTTGTCGTGTCGCTGTCTTAATACACTT
>JAAZLQ010000328.1 GCA_012799255.1 Bacillota bacterium | reverse complement strand
GCCACATCTCGTGGTGGGAGAGTAACTCGCTGCCAAGATTAATTTTTCTCTTATGTGATGCTGCTTGCTATACACGGTGTCGCATTGGAGGTTTCGCTCCTCGGTAGCTCAATGGCAGAGCATTCGGCTGTTAACCGAAGGGTTGTTGGTTCGAGTCCAACCCGGGGAGCCATTTTTTCAGACACCAATGAGGTGTCTTTTTTTTGCTAAAGAAGAACCTCAGGAAGAGACCTTCCTGAGGTTTAAATACTTTTCGAGGTAAATGTTTCTTAACGTATCATCGCTCTCCAACTCGGGGCTAACCTCGGTTACTCTTTGTTGGACCATCTGTATACCATCAAAGACACTGTGATGATCAAAGCAGCCCGTCTTTTCCAAGGCATATTTCAGGCTCAGAGGAAGGTTTGTAGCTACCCCAAGGTTGTTTGGGTGTAAAACCCAGCCAATTTCTTTCCAATCCAATCGCGATTAAGCATGAGAATTTTGCTCCCTTGTCTGATCAGACAGAGGTTATATTTCAGCATCAGATTCTTCCTCAACTTCATAAGCTTCTGGCTGCAATCGAAGCCTCAGGGTTACCGGATTATGATCACTATGCTTGAAACGGAGATCGTGGTTGTTCACCTGGATTATTTCGATATTGGGTGATACTAGAAAGCCGTCAATGGTGACCAAAAAGGACCTTTCTGGATTATAGGGGGCTTCCATACTTCTGTTGCTGGGAACACTTTCGTCAAAGGCCCAGTTAAACTCCGGAAGGAAGTCTTCCGGCAGAATCTGGAGCCAATCAGGCCAGACTGCAGAGAGGCGTGCCCGTTTCTCTGCAGGATTTTCTGCTAGAAGGTGATTCCAATCGCCACCCAAAACAACATAGTTTCCCTTAGCGAATTCTCGACGTGCGTATTCTTGAAGGAAACTTAACTGCTGGTTGCGGATAATACCACCTTGATCGAATGCAGAAAGGTGAATGTGCGCAATCACCAACTGTTTGCCACTACTGACAGGAATTCTACTTTCCAAAAGGCACCGCTTCAAGTGGGCCAAGCGTGTTGGCCAACTTGATTCACTAGGGAGAGCTATTCTAGTTGCGTCGTGCACAGTAAAGCGTGAAAGGGTTTGAATTCCAGAAGAAACCCGTCCCATTGGTGCTGTCAGTGGCACGGGGACCCATCCTACTTGGTAATTGACGCCATAACTTGAGCTATAATCTTTAAAGGCTTTAGCAATGCGATCACGTTGGTCAATCATATAGCTCCGGGTGCTATTCTGGTCTACTTCTTGCACTAAATAAATATCCGAGTTTAGGGAGCTCAAATACTCGATTATCGATTCTAAATTATGCTCAACCCGCTCTCGGCTAATGCCCCTGGACATGGTACCTCCGTCCATGAAAAAATCCACATCTTGATCAAGCGAGGCATAACCAATGTTGAATGACGTAATAGTAAGTTCACTACCGTCTTGGATGATTTGATCTTGCTGTTGTGTGATCTGTACTGGTAGGACCGGTTCAACTCGGTACTCTGTAATTGCAAGGTAGCCAATAAGACCACCTGCCAACAGGACTAAGACAACAAGCATAATGCCCAGTAGTTTAAATAATAATTTCATTTGACCACTCCTGAATCTTCATTAGTTCCAAAACAGGGTTTGTTCAAGGTAAAAGGAGAAGCAGGTTCTGGGGACGATTAGTGATAATACCATGTACCCCAGCTTTGATAAAACTTTTCATGTCTGCTCGGCTATCCACCGTCCAGACGAAGATCGCTAAATTTCTCTCTTTAGCTGTAGCCATAAGTTCAGGTGTAAACCAGTTGTGGCGAATGCCAATTCCGGTTGCTCCAACGTACTCAGTGGTGTTGGCGATCCAATTAGCGGCCTTTTGGGGATCTTCACTATGTTTGGGCTCTCGAACCAACCAGACTGTGGGGATCTCTGGTGCACGTTGCTTGACCTTCTGAATCTGCTGGAAGTCAAAAGACTGAATAACTACTTGATCTTCCATCCCCAGTTCTTTTACTAACTCAACAGTACGAACTTCTGTCCGTTCGCCCTTCAGTTCGATGAGGAGTATTGCTTTGTCCTTAGTGGCCTTTAGTACTTCACGGAGGGTTGGAATCGTTTCTCCCTTAAATGAAGACTTGAACCAACTGCCCGCATCGAGCTGTTTCAGTTCTTCAAGGGTAAGATCTGTGACGCTTCCCTTGCCAGATGTGGTACGATTTACCGTTTTGTCATGTAGGACCACCAGTTGACCATCGAAGGAGCGATGCACATCAATCTCTACTACATCCACTTCTAACTCTAAAGCAACCTGAACCGCCGCCAATGTGTTCTCTGGCGCTAGAGAAGAAGCTCCTCTATGGGCTATTACGAGGGGTCTTGTTTCATTTACGAACTTCCAAATACTACCTACATTTGCCGCGTTCGCTATGCCTGCTAAGAGCATTACTAACACTACAGATAGAAGCAGTTTACGTTTTCCCATGAAATACACATCCCTTATTGTCGTCTCTATTAGAAGTTCGCAGTAAAAGGGATTTTTCCTGTTCCGGATTAAGGTAAAGCAAAAGGGAGGAACAGAGCGGTGGAGAAGATATAATAGGACGTAATTGCATGGGAGGAATTAATGATGCAGATTCAGAGACTCAGAGTTGTTCCTAGGGGTACAAACTTCGTCGGAGCAGAGTTGAAGTGTTATATTCAGGAAGGAGAGCGCCAACGACCAGCAGTGGTCATTTGTCCTGGCGGGGCTTATCGTTTCTTGTCACCGCGGGAAGATGACGCTGTAGCACTTCAATTTGCTGCAGCTGGTTTTCATGTTTTTGTGCTTTATTATACTGTCCAGCCCGACGACTATCGTCGGCCCTTGCTTGAACTGGCAGAAGCGGTTAGTATGGTTCGGGAAAGGGCCAAGGAGTGGAACCTGATAGAGGATAAAATAGCGGTTTGTGGCTTTTCCGCAGGAGGACATTTAGCTGCCAGCTTAGGAGTGCACTGGCATAAGTTGGACGGGTCCTCACAGAGTCAGCCAAACGCTTTGATTCTTGCCTATCCCGTAATTACATCTGGGGAGTTTGCCCACGAGGGATCTATGCTCAATCTGTTAGGTCCAGATCCTTCAGAAGAAATTCTATTTGAAATGTCTTTGGAAAAGCAGGTGAGTACGCGCACTCCACCGACATTTTTATGGCACACAGTGACGGATCCAGTGGTCCCTGTGGAGAATAGTCTGATGTTTGCCAACGCTCTCCAGGCTAATGGATGTCCATTCGAGTTACATATTTATCCCAATGGACCACATGGCTTGTCCTTAGCCATTACCGAAACGGATGACTCCAGGGGTACAGATTCCCATGTGGCAACTTGGATGGGTTTATGTATCGAGTGGATCAAGGAGCTGTTCCAGTTTAGCTAATGAATGGAGGCAAACCTGTGAAGAAAACTAATGCGATGCGTTTTCTTGACGGTCTCGGACTTGACTAAGTGCCTTAGGTCATGAACTCATTGTAGTCAGCGCAGGAGTTCGGGGCGCGCAAATAAGGCTTGCTCCAGCGGATCTGGTTGCAGCTTCAGAGGCCCATGTGGAAGACTTGACGCTCGGTGATCTACCTTAGGCGACGCCGGTTTAGGGACCCCTTTAAGCGTGCTAAAGCTTCCTTGAATCCACCAGCATTGATCACATACAATACGACCGCTATCGTGCCTACAAAAGAAACAACGCCAGCAATACTGCGGCTGGCAACGCCACCTTGGCCAAGGCCAGCCGCTTCTGCTGTTGGACCGTAGAAATAGAAGTCTACCACTTCAGCAAAGAGACTGATTCCTTTCTCCGCTGCAGGTCGACTATTGGTATGCGCTCCCGCTTCCAAAAGCAGACTTAAAGGGCTCAAATCCTGATTGTAGTTACCCCTGCCATAGAAAATCCCCTTGACTAACCCAGGATACATATCATCTGCTATTTTCTTGAGTGACTGGGCATACTTCTTATTAATCCCCAGATTTTGGTTTTGTCTCCCTACGACAAACTGCACACTTGTCATCCATTGATCCTCTAGTTCGATGGCATATGCTCCCTGTGGTGCAGCATCCCGATGTATATCAAAAATGGCATCAGGTTCATTAGAAATGAGCTCTAAGACAGTCTCCCGGGAACGTCTGTACGCGCCCCGATCATGGGGAAGATGGAGGTTTTCCGAGTAATCAACAGTAATTCCTAGCTCTTGCAGTGCAGAGGCGAAAGCGGACCCCACTTTATGAATACCGCCCTTTCCGTAAATGCTATCCGTTCCATCTGTTGGTACATAGCTTTCAGCATTGTGGGTGTGATAAAGGGCAATTGTTCCCCTTTCTTTGCCCTCAGGAGCTGCTTCAATGACGGTTAGGCCCAGTTCCTTGCGAAGATCCTTCCAAGAAACAATCTCCAACTCCACTTCTTCCACAAACTCTGCCCGAGCAACAAGTGCCTCTTCATCAATTTCCACAATCTCATAGAGCTTGTTATCTGCTGCTAGGTATTGGTCTCCTAGATAGACCTTGCGCCCCGTTTCGAGGAGAATCTGTTCATCAGGACCTATTAGGGTGAAATACTGGTCAATAGGGAGATATTCTCCCCAGATTTCTTCGTTTGCCAGAGCGACTGTAGCTACACAGAGAGAGAACACCAAGAGGCAGGTCATTAGTTGCATCTTTATCCTAATCATCATGCTCACCTCTGAGATGGATTGTCTCTCGCACTTCTCCAATTATTTCTGTTATTGCTACAGCCAGAAAAGAACAAATCACGATACTCGAAAAAAGTCCTCCACTACCAATAGTGATTCTTTGCTGTATACCTTGTACCCTTAGCTGGAGCATATTAGCAAGATCCACCAGAAGGATACCTAGGATCCCGGCAATAAATGCTCCCCTTCTGGAACGTCCCCAGATGGTCGCCAAAAGGCCTGCAAAAATCCCGCCACTAAATACGGGATCTAAGAGACCAGGTTGAAGGGGCAAAAACGTATCAGTTAACCAGATTAAAATGGCTGTGCCGAGGCTTATCCCTAGAGCCCTTCTTTGCTCCAGCCCCGAGGTGGTGACGAGCAAGTAGATCACAACTCCAAGGGGAATTAAACCTCCTAAGTTTACATCCACACCCCGGCTTAACGTAATTGTGGGCAGAAAGTGACCAATGATCATAAGGATGAGAATAATGAGTGCTTCAAAGCCGGTTAAACGCATGCGGTCTAAGACTCTCTGCCCGAGCCCGAGGAAAACCACTACGGTAACAATTCCAAGTAGGGTAACACTAAAGGGAAGTGAGAACATGGCTTGCCTCCTTGACCTTAGTGTGCAAAAAAAGTCCCCTTTTATGTAAGGGGACTGATTCAGGTTAGTCTTGGGAATAAGGTGGGAATTTGAACAGGCCTGATGATGTAGTCGCTCGAATGAAAATCGCTAGTATTGGGCCGATAAAAATGCCAATAACCCCAAAGAACACTGCACCGCCGTACATGGCTAAAAGCATGATCAGCGGATGCAATCCCACTGAATCGCCCATGATTTTCGGTTCGGCGAAGTTTCGGAAAGCAAAAATTACAAAATAGAGGATGGTCAGATAAACAGCTCGATCAATGTCTCCAGCAATAACGCTCAGTGCGACCCAAGGGGTGAAGATAATCCCGGGACCTATAACAGGGATCTGATCAACAATCCCAATAATAATGCCCAATAATATCCAATAACGAGTACCAATCAAAAAGAGGCCAGCACCCGCTATGAGAATGCTAAATAGCAGCATGACAAACCGACCCTTAATATATCCAAAGAGGTCTACACTTACAGTTCTTCTAAACTCCCACGCTTGTTGTCGGGCGCGAGACGGGACAAATTGCATGAAGGTATCGATAAT
>JAAZLQ010000029.1 GCA_012799255.1 Bacillota bacterium | reverse complement strand
TCTGTTGGTCGCATTAGCACATTTATACAGAGGCGTCTTTCCTTTCTGTATAATATGGTCATTATATCCAGCTATTTTTGGTCAGGCAACTCCGTCAGCTTTTGGACGGGTTAGGTTGGCTTTAACACCTCATAATGTCCAGCGATGGACGGTGTAATCTGTCCAAAAGCTGATTGTCATTAACACCAATTTAGAAGCTCTACTTAGAGGTGCGCAGGTCAGGTAGGTAAACACCTATTTAAAATATAAGGATCCATGCTTGTGAACTTTACAGCACATTTCGCACAGATCCTTATAGTTCTATTTGTTACTCACCTAGATTTAATCTGTTTAAGCCTAGATTAATTATCAAAGCTCCCAGAGAAACGATACCTAAGGATAGGCCTATTTCAGCTAGGGATGGGATATATCTTCCGGCAGCATCGCCGAACATCTGTGGTCCTGGCATATTGATCAAGGTGTTAAGAAACTCGGCTTGAAGAAAGTTAGATTTAATGAAATAGATGGCCACCAGGGCTAATATTGCTCCTAGAACAATCTTTCCATCCTCTGAGGAACCACTTGCCTTAACTAATATTACTATAGCTGCTATCAATGCTACCATCTCTACCCAGAAGCCTATAGCTCCTTTACCTGCTACTAACCATAGGGTAGCATCATATCCACCGCCAGCACCAGGATATAGACCTATCAGCACTTCTCCTACCACGATAATTAATTGTACAACCAAAAGGACGGCAGTGACTTTAGCTATTTTCGCAAACAGGTCTGGGGACATTTTAGTGTAACCAATCCTATTGAGAATAGAGACTATGATCATTTGTATGGCTAGTGCGGCAACTAATGCTGCGACTAAAAAGGATATTGATTGGGCTGGATTATTCCACATAGGACGTGCTACTTGCATACTAAAAACAAATGAAGTTACTACAACTAAAAGACCAGCAATAAAGGCAACTATGGCTATAGTTTTAATAGAACTTTCATCTTTTTCTCCCCCCTGCACTTTCAAAAGCTGGGAAGTAAATATAATAGATATTATCAAGTAAGAGGTTAGTATGATGAAGTCCCAAAACATAGGAGAACCAAAATTACCACTGATAATGTAAAGCCAAGCTTTCCAAGGAGATCCTATATCTACGAGAATGAATAAGCCAGCC
The DNA here is from genome assembly GCA_012799255.1 of Bacillota bacterium. Next base: position 5,715 of record JAAZLQ010000029.1, on the reverse strand, counting down.
ACTAAGACTGATACTGCTCCTGTAAAAGCGGTAATTCTGCTATAAGGTTTATACTCATTGAAGTTAAACAAATATGGTACCGAAGCAAAAAATAAACTGCCAGCAGCAATTCCAGTAAAAATCATAAAGCCAGTGATATAAAGTCCCCACATATTGCTAGTGCCCAAATTCGTAACTTGTAAACCTTTTGTTAATTGAAATCCCCAACAGATGGCACCAAGGATAACCAAGGCAGCTAATATAATATTCCACATGTTATTGGAATTTGATTTTTTTGTGTTAGTTAAATCAGTCATACTTACACCTCCTTTAAGTTAAGTAGTATATGCTGGGCTTAGTTCCTTTTTCTTCGAGCAAATGAATATGTTTGCGACCCTTGATGGCCTTACTTACATCACTATTAGGGTCATCAATATCGCCAAATATTCGAGCTCGGTTAGGACAAGCATCGATACAAGCCGGTTTCTTGTCTTCTGCTAAAAGATGGCTACAAAAAGTACATTTTTCTACTACATTACTTTGATGGGGTTTGACTTTGGCATCACCCATAGCCACCTCTATGGCATATTCTGGTTTTTTCCAGTTAAATTGACGTACTCCAGAATAAGGACATGCTACCATACAGTAACGGCAACCAATACACTTATCGTAATCTTGTACTACAATACCATCTTCTCTTTTATAGGTTGCACCTACAGGGCAAGCTTTGACGCAAGGTGCATTCTCGCAGTGTTGGCAATTTATCGGTAGGAATTGCATGCGCAAATTGGGGAAGGTTCCTTCCGGTGTATCCATGCTTTTCCCACCCACAGTCAAGATTCTGCTCCACCATATTTCATTAGGGAGATTGTTTTCAACCTTGCATGCCACTGAGCACGCATGGCACCCTACACAGCGATCCAGATCAATCGCCATTGCATAACGCATATTTTAATACCCCCTTTATCTCTTCTTTACATCTACTAAAGCGTCAAAATAAGCAAAGTTGACAGCCATAGGATCGGAAGTGGCATTAGTCAATTCTTGGTAACACCCTTCGATAAACTGATCTCTTTGCCAACCTTTAGGAATACTAATTACTCCTGGAGAAATAGCATCATTGACTTCAGCCTTGAGTACAGCTTTGCCCCGGTCATTGAACACTTCAACTATGTCTCCACTCTTAATTCCCCGTGCTTCTGCATCTTGGCGACTAATTTTGACTAATGGTTCTGGGTCTAACTCCCTTAGCATGGGCACATTATACCATTGACTATGGGTACGGTATCTAGAATGTTCTTGAATGAATACCAAGGGGTACTTGGCATACAAGGGATTCTCAGACCAAGCTTCTCCTGGGGGTTTAAAATATGGTAATCTTTCCTTTTCAACAATATCAGATATATCCTGACCATAGTTGACCCGTGGTTGAGGATTTTCACAATAAAGCTGGGCTCTACCTGTTGGAGTATAGAAAAATGCTTCGCCACGAACAAAAGGTTTTTCAGCCGAACCAGTTCCTCGCACTACCTTTTCTTCCATTAAACGCTCATAGGTAATACCCATTGCCCTTAAATCATCTGAATCCAATAAAACCTTAATCCAAGCAGTATCATCCATATCTTCCGGGAAATATTCGCCTAAACCCATCTTATGGGCAATTAACGAAATAATCTCCGCATCCGGCTTGCTTTCATATAAAGGGTCAATAGCCTTTTCCTGCATGTAGATATAAGGGTTATTGTAAGCAGTTCGAAGATCATTTACTTCAAACCAGAAGGATGCTGGTAAAACAATATCAGCATGGCGCGCCGTATCAGTTAACTCCGTTTCTGCCACTACAATAAACTCTAAGTTAGGTAATATATCAGTAAACCAAGAACTTTGTTGAGCCCAATTGCTCATAGAATTAGATGAAGTAGTATACATGGCTTTTACTGGATAAGGTGTACCCCCTATAGCCTGATCTCTAGCAACTTTATAAAACTCTGTTTGAGGGATGGTATTTGTTGCTGCCATATTAAAATTAGTAACATACATTCCAATGTAGTTAAAGGGTATATTTTGCACAAATAAGCCGGTAAATCCTGCTCCCTTAACTCCAATATTGCCAGTTAGGGAAGCCATCATAAAGGCCGCCATTGACCATAGGTGTCCGTTTTGATAGTGGTCAATTCCATAGTTGGTATAGACTGTGGTAGGTCCATCCACATATATGTGAATTAATTCTTGAATTTTTTCAACTGGAATTTTGGTATATTCGCTAGCTCTTTCCAGAGTGTATTCTTGTACATGATTTTTTAGTAAGGTAAAGACGGTCTCTACCTCAACTCCTTGAATAGTATAAGTTCCTTCAATAGCTACATCTTCGGGACCACTCTTTAGAAGAGCCGGACCATCAGCTATGCTATCCCAGACATAGTAATCATCTTCTTCCTCAGGTAATTCTGGGTTGAAATCGCTTTTACGTAGAATCATGCCATTATCCTTACGCACTAAGAAGGGAGCAGTACTTCTTTTCTTTACAAATTCAACATCGATTAAGTCTTTGTCGATAATTTCATTGATCATAGCCAAAACTAACATAAGGTCTGAACCTGGAACAATTGGAATATATTCGTCAGATTCGTTAGCTGTTGCTGAGTAAATGGGATCAATGGTAATAATTTTAGTCCCATTCTTTTGAGCATCTTTGGCAATTCGCCAGTTCTGAGGTTGAGAATATACTGGGTTAGACCCCCATACTATAATTGTTTTAGCATCTAGCATAGTACGAGGTTCATTTCCCCACAGCCAAACACTACCTCCAATTACTCTGTCAGCCCCATAACCCGTAGCTTGGTCGTAACAGACATTTAATTGGGTACAACCTATGGAGTTGATTAAACGGTTAAATATTCCTAAACATCCATGAACTAAACCATAATTTCCAGAACCAACATCAAAAACGAGGGATTTCGGTCCATATTTTTCTTGGATTTCCATGAATTTTTCCGCTACTTCAGTAATGGCTTCATCCCAAGAGATTCGTTCCCATTTATCTTCCCCACGTTCTCCTATGCGGCGCATTGGATATCTGATCCGGGTCGGGCTATAAGTACGTTGAACTAAAGATAAGCCCTTCAAACAACTCCCTGTGTATTCACTATCAGGCCAAGGTGCTGGTGAAGTTTTCACCAGTTTACCATCTCGCACATGAGCATAGAGACGACAGCTTTGAAAACAGTTAGAACGACAAGCACTAGATATTAGTTTCTCTTCACTAGAACCTACTTCGAGGTCATCTCCAGAGGCTAAGACCTTCATCCCCGCGCTCCAAGGGTTTGAAGCTACAGCTCCCGTGGCAACCGCTGTAAAAGCGGATGCTTTCAGAAAGGTACGACGGGATATACTAGGATTCAGTGGTCCTCTCTCTTTTTCCTTTTTCAATTCGCTTACCTCCTCTTTAATCAGAGTGATAAATTGTTTTTGGTTTTCCAATAGCCTTGCTACCGATTCATTGAGATTTTTATCGCGTAAAACTTGGATTAGGGCTGGGAACAATTCTTCGTCGGCTTTTTCTTTAACTACCACCGCACACGCACCCGCAGTCATTAGCTCATATTGATACGAGGTTTCGTCAGTAGATACTAATGCCAGGATAAATAGACCAGGGGTTTGTTCCTTGATGTGATTAAAAATGTGACGAAAATATTGAGGGTAGGAGAATACATCCAAAATAAGCAGATCAATCTGCTCTTCTGAAATCATCTTGTATAATTCCTCAATATTATTCACACAGATGCAATCAACATTGGTGGCATTAAAAATTCTTTCCACAGCTTGACTCAACCATTGGTGCGGTATTGCTACAACAACTTTCAGATTTTCAATGTACTTTTCCAACCAAAAACAGCTCCTTGGCAGCCACAAAGCGCAATGTATTTTAATTGTAAGCGAACCTATATATCTTATCTGTCCGGAATATACCTTGAATATTGGATTTCTCTACATCGTAAATATACGGACATAATGTCCGTAAAAACCCCCACTTATTTTAATAGATGATATCGAATAGCATAGTCCACTAGTTCAGAACGATGCTCTAGTTTCAACTTAATGGTAATCCGTTCTCGGTAAGTTTCTATAGTGCGGGGAGATAAGCAAAGCTTAGTTCCTATTTCTCTACCGGTAAAACCTCTAGCTATAAGCTCAAGAACTTGCCTTTCTCGTTCCGACAAAATATCCGGCATTACTTCTCCAGAATTATCATTTTTAACATATTGATTGGCCATTACTTGAACTCCAGCCGAACTTAAGAAAACCTCTCCCTTCATTACTGTATCTATAGCTTTAAGTAAATCCCGGTCTGCGGCCGATTTATGCACATAACCTCGTCCACCAGCATTTAAAAACTTTAATAAATAGACATCCTCCATATACATAGTTACTGCAATCACTTTAGTGTCTGGTAGATTTTCTAATATCTTTTTAGTAGCCTCTATACCATCAAAATCTGGTAAAGAGATATCCATCAAGACTATATCCGGCTTAACTTGTATAACTCCCTCAACTGCATCAATGGCATTAGAGGCTTCTCCAACCACCTCGATATTGAATTGCTTTTCTAATAACATAGTGAGTGCATTCCGAAGCAGGGTATGATCATCAGTTAAAAAGACACGTATGGGGCGATTCATAAATATACACTCCCTTGCCGTTTTATCCCGCCAAGCTCCCAATCATAGGGGTAAAGTAATATTTATTTCGGTTCCTTCACCCAAGCTGCTGATAATTTCAAATTCTCCTCTTACCATTTTTATCCTCTCCTCCATACCTAGGAGACCTAGGCCTTTTTTTAAATCAACAACCGTCATTCCTTTACCATTATCTTTGATCTGCAAATGCATCTTATTAGTAATGATTTTAAGAGTAATATAAACTTGACTAGCTTCAGCATGGCGAGCAACATTAGTCAAACTTTCTTGGACTGCTCGATAAATAACTGTCTCTACCTCGTTGGGAAAAGGCTCTTTAATACGAGGACTGATTAAATCCACCGTAATTCCCGAATAACGACTATATTCTTCGACATACCATTCCAAAGCAGCAATTAATCCTAGGTTTTCCAATACCGTAGGCCGTAGGTTCATGGCTAAATGTCTTATATCTTCGATAGTTTGTTGGGTAAGATAGCGCAGTCCCCCTAAGCGATCATAAATTACATCAATATCTGGTTCATTTTGCAACATTTTTAATTGTAGTAGAATTGAAGTCATGGCCTGTCCCAATTCATCATGCAATTCTCGGGCTAAAGTCTTCTTACTGTTTTCTAATTCATCTATCGCCTGTTTACATATTTTTTCGAGAGTGGCTTCCCTTAGCTTTAATTGATGGATTTCTTCTTCAAGAGCCTTGTTGCGGGCTAATAGTTGGTTTAACATTTGATTGTCCATGCATTTCACCTCATGTGACTTTACTTTTCTATATTTATTATAGTACCGTAATTCTTTACATATGGAGTCCCATAAAATTAGCCATTTATCACTTAGACTTTTTTCCAGAGATTATCTTCCACCTTATTCCCTAAATAATCAAATAGCCCCACTTGTTATCAGTGAGGCTTTTTATTGAGAAAATTTCATACTCACAGCCTCAATAAAATCGGGGCTTAGCGGATTAAAAATAAAGGCTTCACCCCTGTTTTTGTCGAATTTATAAGGTGAACAAAACCAACAAACCAACAAATAGAAAGAG
>JAAZLQ010000395.1 GCA_012799255.1 Bacillota bacterium | reverse complement strand
GACCCGAATCTTGGTGGCAAAAAAGGGAGGCAAAAAGAATGAAGATTGAACTTGTTCCAGTTGATGTAAGCGAGAAGGAGATCCTCCGTAATCTCTTGGAAAAGTATGATTACGAGTTTTCCCAATACGACAAAAGAGATGTCAATCATCTGGGTCTGTATGGTTATGATTATCTTGATTATTACTGGACAGAAGAGGGGCGCTGGGCGTTTTTTATCAAGGTTGATCAGAAACTAGCGGGATTTGTGATGGTTAACACCTATCGCGAAGTCGACGAAGAAACGGATCACACGGTTGCAGAGTTCTTCGTGATGTACAAGTATCGTGGCCTTGGCGTCGGAAGACACGCCGCGTTCCAGGTTTTTGACATGTTCCCCGGGACCTGGCAACTAAAGCGTCATCCTAAGAATATGGGCTCTGTCCATTTTTGGAACAAAGTAATCCATGAGTATACCGGAGGTAAATACCAGTACACTGAGGGGCATCCACAAGCAGATTATGACGATGGTTCACTGGGTGATGTATTTGTATTCGAATCTCCCTCCGCAACGCAACGCACGAAGGGTTAGGTGAACAGAAATGGAGAGATACAAGGTTGCGTTGATCTTCCAGGACAACCACTTGGGACAAGTCCTGGGCGAACCGACAGGTAACGCACCTACGAGCTACGGTGATATCCTGGGATTTACCTTACCCAATAGTCAGTTTCCTATGATTATCTCACATAAAAGCTGGGTGAGACCAGATCCAAAACGGGATCCAAGTGATGCGTTGTATCCAGATCTTTATGTCCCCACCACGGTTCAAGACGTCCGGGAACAGAGACCCCAGATGGAGTGGTTATTTGAATGGCAATAAGCGAATGTCCGAAAGGAAGGTTTAGTCCAAAAATGGCCAGGTTATTCAAGTCTTGTTGTTGGGTGCTCTTTCTAACTTTGATCCTGCTTGGAGTGCCTAAGCTAGCAGGAATCATTGCTGACTCCTTTGATTATGGAACGATAGACCCTGATGGTGCCTTTGCATGGTTGTTTGTGCATCATCTGGTTCAAGCGGGTATTTTTCTCATTGGCATCATGGTAATAAACAAGTTTACGGATCTGGACTTTGGCTTAGGATGGGGAAACAGGAAAATTGGTCTAAGATGTGTCCTGATGTTCGCACTCGTTTTCAGCTTGTATGTAGTTGTTATTTTTGGAGTCGGTATTTTGACAAACTCCTTGTCACCGTTTATCTATCCCATGGAGCCTAGGAACATTGTTGGCTATCTTAGTTTTCAACTTTTCATGTCTGGGCCGTCTGAAGAACTAATCTTCCGAGCATTTGCCCTTACCATGTTAGGGCTTGTTACAAAGAAACGGATTTTCCAAGGTAAAGTCAGTCTAGCCAATCTTATTGCCGCTGTAATCTTTGGCTTGGCGCATGTTAGCTTTTCCCTTGCTCCCCTTAGTATCTCGTTTACCACACCTCAAGTTATCTTTTCTATTGTGCTAGGTCTCTTCTACGGTGATTGTTTCAAAAAGAGTGGTAGCGTAATTTATCCCATGATCATGCACAGCTTCGGCAATGTACTAATGGTTGGCTTTACAATAGTTGCCACAGCGTTCATGCACTAAGAACTGTGGTGTAGATTTGCCGTGGCAGGAATACAGTCTGCCTTGGCGAATTTTCCATAGATTACAAGCTAAGGGGGCTCTACCATGTTTGCCAAAAAACTGACTGGCGTTGCCTTGCTCCTAGTTGCGTTATTATTAACGGGCTGTGGAGGGGAGATTGTCACCGATTTGTATGTACAAGATATTTTAGACGTTGTATCAGGTGAAGAAGAGTCCTTGTTTACTACTGCAACTATAACCCTAGAATCACCTGGTGAAGAGTATAATGAGCAGCTAATGAGCCTCATTGCCCAAAACTTCCGGGATGCAGGAAACTTTAGGACAACTAGTCAAGAGTTCTCCACCTATATAACAGTGGATGTAAAAGTACCCATTGTGCTCTTGGATAATCACGAGGCGCTCTGGTCAGAAGAGGATAGCATCGGAATTGTGGTTATGGACTTAGAAGATGGAGACTATGGCTTTGGGCTTGCTCTCAATAGTTATAAACTAGATGAGATGTTTAGCGCCTTGGAGGAAGAGTTGTGGTTTTCCGTTGGCATTGAGGACTTTAGTTTTACAGTCAGACTGGTCAATGACCTGCGAGAATCAATCAATGTTTTGCTCCAAGGGGTTTATGCTAACAATGTACCTTTAGCCTACGAGGAAATCTTTGAAATGGCAAGGCGAGACATCATAGAGATTAGGCTAAGTGATGTTTTGCGAGACCACGCCTATGAAGAATGGATGGTCTTAATTGGAGTTTTTGGACAATAAGTAAGTCAGAATTGGGCTGGGAGGGATGACCTCCCGGCTTTTTTACTATAATGATCTAAGGCCCGAAGGGCAGATGAAGGATAGTAAGTAGCTGCGGAGAAGTAGTGGAGAGCATGGAGAAATCTCTTAGAGCGAGGAACGTTGGATGATTAAAGACCGAACCATTCCCTTAACAGATGGCAGTATCCTCAAAGCGTTAACAAGGCTAGCAATGCCTATTATTGGTACCTCGTTTGTACAGATGGCCTATGGTTTTATTGATATGATCTGGGTTGGACGCCTCGGATCAGGGGCGGTAGCAGCAGTAGGCACGGTTGGCTTTTTTACCTGGTTAGCCAATGCGCTGATCATCATCCCACGCATTGGGGCAGAAGTAGGTGTAGCCCAATCCACCGGTAGGCAAGATCAAAAAGGATCAACTAGAGCAATTGGCCATAGCATTCAGTTGATTGTGGTGTTAAGTCTCCTTTACGCTGCCGCGTTAATCGTTTTTCGCAGGCCACTTTTAAGTTTTTACCGTTTGGGTCCAGAAATTGAAGGCATGGCCAGCACCTACTTGGCAATTATCGCTTTAGGTATGGTGTTTTTCTCCATAAACCCTGTTTTTACGGGCATCTTTAACGGTGCCGGAGATAGTACCACCCCCTTTCGGATCAATACCCTAGGTCTGGTAGTCAATATAATTTTGGATCCGATCTTGATTTATGGTCTGGGTCCCTTTCCCCGCTTAGAGGTAACTGGTGCCGCCATTGCCACAGTGATAGCCCAAGTGGTTGCCACTTCTGTTTTTATCTTAGAAGCACGAAAAAGACCGGAGCTCTTTGCAGGTTTGAAGCTTTTTGCCAAACCTGATTTCGGCTACCTTAAGAGCATGGTCAAAATGGGGTTGCCCATGTCGCTGCAAAGTGCCTTCTTTACCCTGATTTCCATGCTCATTGCCCGGATTATTTCCGCTTGGGGGCCTCTAGCAATTGCGGTGCAGCGCGTCGGTTCCCAAATCGAGACGATCTCTTGGATGACCGCGGGCGGTTTCCAGTCAGCCATGAGTGCCTTTGCTGGTCAAAACTATGGGGCGAAAAAGGGGCAACGGGTGTACCAAGGTTACTTTGTGGGACTGAGGATCGTGGGAGTAATCGGACTGGTGGCCACTGCGGTGTTGTTTTTTGGTGCCCCTACCTTGTTTTCCATCTTTATTGCGGAAGAAGAGGTCATTTTAATGGGCTCCTCATACTTACGGATTATTGCCGGCTGCCAACTTTTCCAATCTGTGGAGATTCTTACAGCGGGAGCTTTCATCGGTTTGGGTAGAACCGCCCCCCCTTCCATCGTGGGCATATCCCTAAACCTTTTACGAATTCCCGCGGCACTTTTACTCTCGGCTACCGCCTTGGGCCTCGATGGAGTATGGTGGGCCATAAGTATTTCTAGCATCTTAAAGGGACTTGTTTTATGTATCTGGTATCTCCGTTTTATGAACACAAATCGAGAAATGCTTGAGTTGCGTGCTGAAAGCACGGTATAGGAGGCGATCTTAATGGATCTCAACATAAATTCACTTGATGTAGCTTATTCTTCTGAACGATTTCCCGCCTACGGTAGTCAAGGCATGGTGGCAACTTCGAATGCTTTGGCTGCTCAGGCAGGTTTAGAAATGCTCAAAAAGGGCGGAAATGCTATTGACGCGGCGCTAGCAGCGGCTGCTTGCTTAACCGTGTGTGAACCAACCGCAAATGGTATTGGCGGTGATAACTTTGCAATTATCGCCTATCAGGGGAAGCTATATGGACTAAACTCCAGTGGACCAGCTCCCAGGGGTATATCACTAGAGGCTTTGGCCAGCAAAGGTTATAGTGAACTACCAAAGTATGGCTTTGTACCAGTAAATGTTCCTGGGGCACCTGCCGGCTGGGCCGCCCTCTCAGAGCGGTTCGGTAAGCTGCCACTAACTGAAGTCTTTGCTCCAGCAATTACTTATGCAGAAGAAGGCTTTCCCGTTTCTCCAGTCCTAAGTCAGCACTGGCAGCGTGCGGTTGAAGTATACCAAAAACAGCTCCAGGGAGAAGAGTTTCAAGAGTGGTTTAATACCTTCGCACCTGAGGGTAGAGCACCGCGGGGCGGTGAACTTTTCCGCTTGCCCAATCATGCCCGGACTTTACGTTTGATTGCTGAGTCGAAGGCAGAAGCTTTTTACCGCGGCGAACTTGCTGAACAGATCGACGCCTTCTCGCGGAAATATGGTGGCTTTTTGCGGGCAGAAGATTTGGCGAAATTTCAGTCTGAATGGGTGGATCCGATCTCAACTGAATATGGTGGTCTAGAAGTGTGGGAAATCCCCCCCAACGGACAGGGCATTGTAGCCTTGATGGCCCTTAATATCCTCAAAGGTTTCGAGTTTAAACCAGAAGACAAGCATTCGCCTCTAACCTACCATAGACAAATCGAAGCGATAAAATTAGCCTTTGCTGATGCGCAAAAGCATGTGACGGATCCGAAACACATGCAAATTGCTGTGGATTATCTTCTTTCTGAAGAGTGGGCTGCCGAGAAGAGAAGTCAGATTAAGCAAGACGCGGTGTTGCCACCACCTTCCCCTGAAACAAAGGGAGGAACGGTTTACCTCACCGCAGCAGATCGTGAAGGTAACATGGTTTCCATGATTCAAAGTAATTATATGGGCTTTGGTTCAGGCTTGGTTGTACCAGGCACAGGTATTGCCCTGCATAATCGAGGACATAACTTCTCTTTCGATCCCAAGCATATTAACTGTCTAGCACCTGGTAAGAAACCATACCACACCATTATTCCAGGTTTCTTGACCAAAAATGGCAAGCCCCTTGGGCCATTTGGAGTAATGGGTGGCTTCATGCAACCTCAGGGCCATGTCCAGGTTGTGATGAACTTGGTGGATTTCAACCACAATCCCCAAGCAGCTCTTGATGCACCTCGTTTTCAATGGGTGCAAGGGAACAAAGTTCAGTTAGAAAGCACTCTACCTGCCCCTATCGTAAAACACCTTGAGCAACTTGGCCATGAGGTTACCGTCACCGAAAGCAATGTAGGTTATGGACGGGGCCAGATCATTCTCAAAACGGATCATGGTACGCTAGTGGGTGCCACAGAAAGCAGGGTTGACGGTACTGTGGCCGTCTGGTAGCAGGGATTAGAACTGCAAAAAGAGAAGTGGCTAAGTAGAAAAGGGGAGTAGGTATGATCTACTTAGATCAAGCTGCCACAAGTTTTCCCAAACCAGCTGGGGTGGCTGAAGCAATGTGCAAAGCACTAGAGACGGTGGGAAATAGCGGGCGGGGCATCCATAGCCTGAGCCTAGCTGCCAGCCGCCTTGTGTTTACGGCACGGTTAGAATTGGCCCGATTTTTCGGGGCTGAGGATCCAAGCACTATCGCTTTTACAGCCAATGCGACTGAAAGTTTGAATCTCGCTCTGTTTGGTTTGCTAAATGCGGGTGATCATGTAATTACAACTGCACTAGAGCATAATAGCGTGCTTAGACCCCTCTATCTTTTAGAGCAAAAGGGGGTGGAAGTCACCATTTTGCCAGCAGATTCCTCTGGTCAGGTTGACTTCACCTCTTTGGAAGATGTTCTTCGAGCCAACACCAAAGCCCTAGTCTGCACCCATGCTTCCAATTTGACAGGCAACCTAATCGATTTGGATTTTGTAGCAGAGTTTTGCAAACAGCATGGCTTGCTTCTAATCTTAGATGCAGCCCAAACTGCAGGTTGGTATCCTTATAACCTTGCTGCACAGTCCATAGATGTGCTTTGTTTTACTGGTCATAAAGCCCTGTATGGTCCCCAGGGGATTGGAGGAATTTATGTTAGGCCTGGACTCTCCTTACGTCCCTTAAAGACTGGGGGAAGTGGAGTACAGACCTTTGCCAAGACGCATCCTCAAGAAATGCCAGAAGCCTTAGAAGCAGGTACACTCAACACCCCAGGCATTGCCGGGCTTATGGCTGGAGTACGATACTTGCAAGGTGTGGGTCTTGAAGAAATCTGCCAGGTAGAAGCCAGGTTAACCGAGTTTTTCTATCACAACGTGAGGGAAATTCCGGGCATACAGGTGTACGGAGATTTCACTGCCAAAGAGCGTTGCCCCATTATTGCCCTTAATGTGACTGGGTTGGATCCTGGGTTCGTGAGCCAATGTTTAGCTGAGGAGTACGGGGTTTTAACCCGTTCTGGTGGGCATTGTGCCCCTTTAATGCATGAAGCGTTAGGAACTAGAGAACGGGGAGCAGTGCGGTTTAGTTTTTCCCATTTGAATACGATGGAAGAACTAGAGGAGGCAATTAACGCCTTGAAGCTGTTAGCAAGAGAAGGTGGGGTGAAGGACCTTGGATGAGGTACATGTGGTGATCACCTTTCACACTACTACTGAGGCCATGGCCTTCGAGCAGGCCTGTAAAGCCCAAGCGTTGCCAGGACGTTTAATCCCCATGCCAGTAGCTATTAGCGCCCAGTGCGGTTTAGCATGGCAAGTAACCGTTTCTGAAAAGGACTATTTGTTAGAGAGAGCCCAGGCGCTAGAACTTAAATTTGAACGAGTTGTGGAGTTAAAGTGAGGTGAGCTTGATGACTGAAAAAATCCGATTTTGTACAGGTGGCGGTTGAGCGGCAAAATTAGGACCGGAGGTCCTGGAGAACATTCTATCTCAACTACCTCGGGTGGCAGATCCCAATTTCCTTGTGGGGTTTGAGCATTCGGATGATGCTGCAGTCTACCAGCTTACTGAAGATGTGGCAATAGTGCAGACTCTGGATTTTTTCCCGCCCATGGTGGAAGATCCCTATATCTTTGGGCAAATTGCTGCCGCTAACTCCTTAAGTGACATTTACGCGATGGGCGCAGAGCCCAAGACTGCCCTGAACATTGTCTGTTTTCCCGCAAAAATGGATCTGGACATTTTGGCCCAAGTGCTTCGGGGGGGTAGTGAAAAGGTGGTAGAAGCCGGTGCAGTGTTGGCCGGAGGACATTCCATTGAAGATGTAGATGTGAAATATGGTTTGTCAGTGACAGGAGTTGTCCATCCCAAGAATGTGTATACAAATCATGGCTGTAAGCCTGGTGACTTTTTAATCTTAACCAAGCCTTTAGGAGTAGGTATCGTGTGCACCGCCCAGCGGGTAGGTGAAGCATCACCTAAGGCCATGGAACAAGCAGTTAAGTCCATGACCACTTTGAATAAGTATGCGGCCGAAATCATCAGGCGGTACCCTGTCAACGCCTGCACAGATGTGACTGGTTTTGCCTTTTTAGGTCACCTCCACGAAATGCTTGCTGGTAATGTCTCGGCTGTGATTTTCAGCGACCAAGTTCCCCATATTCCTGAGGCGTTCATTTACGCGGAAGAGTTTTTGATCACAGGGGCGGCGCAGCGTAACCGCAACCACCTAGAGGAGTATATTGGTTTTGGGCCAGAAGTGTCCTTTGGTATGGAAGAACTGCTCCTAGATCCGCAAACCTCAGGGGGACTGTTAGTAAGTGTTCCGAAGGAAGTGGTTGAAGATTTACTTGCCGAGCTGAACGAGTTAGATCTCCCCTCTGGAATTGTGGGCGAGATTGTGGAAAAGGGAGAAAAGGAGATTATGGTGCGATGAAAAAAACTGTTGATGCCAGAGGTATGAACTGTCCTCTCCCAGTTATCGAAGCTAAGAAAGCTCTTCAAGAAACCCAAGGCCAGCTAGAAGTGATTGTAGATAACACAATTGCCCTGCAAAACTTAGAAAAGATGGCGAAGCAAATGGGTTTAGAGTACAAGCTAGAAACGAGGAGCGAAGCTGAACATGCAATTACTATCACGGTAGGGTTCGCCGAGACAAAATCGCAGGTTAAGCAGAACCAGACCGTTGTGGTGATCTCTTCGGATCAGATGGGTTCGGGAGACCCTGACCTAGGCAGAGTACTTATGAAGTCCTTTATTTATGCCTTGACAGAACTGGAAGAACTGCCGACCAAAGTCTTGCTTTATAATGGCGGTGTCAAGCTGGCAATTCAAGGGTCAGATAGCCTCGGGGATTTACAGAAGCTGGCCCAACGAGGTGTTGAGATTCTTAGCTGTGGCACCTGCTTAAGTTTCTACCAACTCACCGAAAAATTAGGCGTAGGTTCTATTACCAATATGTATGAAATTGTCCAGAGTCAGATGGAGGCCACTAACATCATTCGACCTTGAGTCGAAGAAAGGGGTATAAATGATGAAATTCTACACCTGGTTTAGACCCGAACTACACACCTTTGATTACGCGAAACGAGTTATCCAAGCAGGCATAGATGGATTTGAAGTGGTTTCTTGGGAGTCCTATTTTGCACCTGAAGTGTATAGGGAGTATCTGGCCAATATTCGGCGGATCAAAGAGGAGCTAAACGTAGGCTTCTCAGTGCACGCCCCCATTACTGACCTTCATTTGGGTAGCCTTAATAGTAAGGTGAGAGAAATCTCTCTTCAGGAAATGAAGGCCAGTATTGAGCTTGCCCGGGAAATAGGGGCATCTGTTGTGACCATGCATGCCGCCCCCGGTATTTTGGCTATGCCTCCGGGCAAATGGTCGAAGGAAGAGTACCACTTACCTAGAACTAGCGGTAACTTTGCTAGGCAAGAGCAGCTAGTTGTGCGGGCGGTGCAAGATTTGGCAGACTCTGCGCCAGATTTGTTGATTGGTTTAGAAAACCTGGTCTATCCCCATGAGCTTTATCGCAGTCCCGAAGAACTCCAAGACCTGATTCACCAAGTTAACCGGTCCAATGTTGGTCTCACCCTAGATGTGGGACATGCGGTTGTGGCGGGCCAAAGACCAACAGACTTCATGAATCTCTTGTTCGATGACTTATTCCATATTCATCTCCATGATAATCATGGCGTAGTCGACGAGCATTTGCCTTTAGGTCAAGGCAGTATCGATTATATTGGGGTGGTGTCTACCCTGAAGAAACTTGATTATCAAGGAGTAGTAAACTTCGAATTCAGGATGGATAATCCAGACGATTACCGCGAATTGGTGAATCAATTTAAGAACCTGGAGTAGCCTATGTATAGTAAAGATGATCTTAAGCGGCAAATTCAGCAGTTGGGAATTCTGCCCACAGACACCCTCCTTGTGCATTCGTCTATGAAAGCGATTGGTCAAGTGGAGGGAGGGGCAGATACCGTTCTTGACGCTTTTTGCGAGTATCTCGCTCCAGGCCTTTTGGTCTTACCTACCCATACTTGGGCTCAGATTAATGCGGACTACAACATCTTTGATGTGGAAAACGAGCCGTCCTGTGTGGGGATCTTGACCGAGATTTTCCGCAAACGTCCTGGCGTTTACCGCTCTTGGCATCCCACCCATTCTGTGGCAGCCTTCGGGCCGGACGCAAGGGAGTTTGTGCAAGGGGAAGAAAACTTCGATACTCCCTGTCCCCGATTGGGATGTTGGGGTAAGCTCTATGATCGAAAGGCAAAAGTCCTCTTTGTGGGGACAGAGCTAAGTCGCAATACAATTGTCCATGGGGTAGAAGAGTGGGCCCAAATCCCTAGGCGTATTAGTCAAGAGCACCAACTGCTAAAGATTCGGACACCAGATGGGAGGCTCTTAGAGCGTCCTATGCGGCGCCACTCTGCGCCAATTCGGGATCTTTCTGAGAATTACGTCAAACTTAAAGAGCCCTTGTTTTCCTTAGGTTTGGCTGTGCAGGGCAAGATCGGGGATGCGACGAGCATTCTAGTAGATGTGGCGCCCATGTGTGACTTGACTGGAAAATTCTTAGCATGTAACCCAGATTTGTTTTTAGATCGGGATCCCATTCCACCAGAATGGTACGATGGTTCGCTCAACTAAAAGACGAGATGGGAGATTGTGATGGACAAGGTGCCTGAGCGCTTAAAGCAGCAGATCAATTTTATCATGGAGATAGACAAACTAAAGCACATTTACCGGCAAAACCTGGTGGTGGATGGATCGCGCCGAGAAAACGATGTGGAACACTCCTGGCATCTAGCAGTAATGGCCATGCTATTGCAGGAGTACTCCCTGGAACCAGTTGATTTAATCAAGGTAATCAAGATGGTTCTGCTCCATGATTTGGTTGAAATCGATGCGGGCGATACCTTCTGCTATGATCCCCAAGCTGGTTTAGATAAGGAAGAACGGGAAACCAAGGCAGCAGATCGACTGTATAGCCTTCTACCGTCGGATCAAGCAACCGAGCTGCGGGCCCTTTGGGAAGAGTTTGAAGCGAAACAGACAGCCGAGGCCAAGTTTGCCGCCTGCCTTGATCGTCTCCAGCCTTTCCTGAACAACTACTACACTGAAGGTGGCACTTGGCGCATCCATGATGTGCCAAGTCACAAAGTGCAAAAGCGCCTAGCGGAAGTGGGAGAGTGCGCCCCGGTATTAGGGGAACTCGTGGATCTGTTTATCCAAGATGCCATCGCTCAAGGATTTTTACGGGAAGAGAAAAACGGTCCTAGCTAGGACCGTTTTTTTATTTGACCACGATATTGTAGATTCTGCCAGGGACATAGATCTCTTTGACAATTGTCTTTCCTTCCAAGGCCCTTTGGATATTATCATTGGCCATGGCTTTTTCCCGGGCTATTTCTTGGGAGTCATCTAGGTTCACTGTGATTTCTCCCCGAACCCGACCATTGATCTGCACAGCGATATCAATCGTTTGGGCAATAGTCTTCGCTTCATCCCATTTGGGCCAGCTTTGCTCGTTAAGCATACCGGGGAAGCCTAGTTTTTCCCATAATTCTTCAGTAATATGGGGAGCTACCGGGTTGAGCAAGATCAAGAAGGTCTTCATTTCTGCCTCATTGATGGAACCCACCTGGCTTACCTCATTAAGGAGCGTCATCAAAGCGGCAATGGCAGTATTAAACTTGAGACTTTCGTAGTCGTGGCTCACCTTCTTGATGGTCTGGTGCATCTTGGCCTCCAAGTCGGCACTGTACTCGGCACCTGGCTTTACCACTTCTTGAAGCTTCCAGACCCGGTCTAAGAAGCGCTTACAGCCCCTTACCCCATCTGTACTCCACGGCACACTCTTTTCAAAATCGCCAATAAACATTTCATACATGCGCAGTGTATCTGCACCATACTCTGCCACTACTTCATCGGGATTAACTACGTTACCTCTAGATTTGGACATTTTTTCATTGTTCTCGCCTAGAATCATCCCGTGGGAAGTACGCTTTTGATATGGTTCAGGACCAGGTACTATACCCAAGTCATACAAGAACTTGTGCCAGAATCTAGAATAGAGCAAGTGCAAGGTGGTGTGTTCCATACCGCCGTTGTACCAATCCACGGGGAGCCAGTAATTAAGGTTC
>JAAZLQ010000051.1 GCA_012799255.1 Bacillota bacterium | reverse complement strand
GAGAATATAGTCGCAGACAAAGCGATCCACAGAAACAAGGGGCGTAAAACTTACCGATCGGGTAAAGGCTTCGAGATAGGGATTGTATTCGGACATGCGCCGGTATACCCCAAGACGGTCAGTTACATAACGCAGATATTCGCGCTTCGATTCATAAAAAAGACAGGACCTGGCAAGAAGCTGTTCCTTGCACTGCCGCCAGCTAAGCACTTTGCCCTCGTCAGATTTCACCTCAAAGGTCTTAATATCGAAATTCTCGCCCAGCCAAAAATGCTCTGAAGTGCGCCCATCGCTATAGGCCTCGACACAGACAGCCGCCGTCATATGTTCCTTTCCCATGTCAAAATCCAAAAGCACATGAGCCACCGTATCCCCGCGCAAAAACTCGGTGGAGTCGCTGCCAATTTTACAGCGGACATAGCCGGCAAGGTCGCGACCTCCACGCCGATCACCCGCAGCCTGATTAAATTTTGCCTTGCGCAGGTCGGCAGCAAGCGCGTACTGGATGGCATCAATTAAGGTGCTCTTACCCATGCCATTTTTCCCTGAAAGTAAGGTAAGCTTACCAATCCGAATTATCTCGTCTTTAAAATAATGCCAGTTTACCACCCGCACCTGTTTTAAATTAATCATCCTCTTCTAACTCCTCTTCCTCGCCGGCATCATCGGAAAATAGCAAGTCATCGTCCTGGTCTTCCTGTTCAGGGTTTCGCCCCTCATTTTCCAGAGCCCCTAGAATTTCTTCTACCCCCTCCTGGTCCAAACTCATGCTAATAGATGGATATAAAATCATTATAGAATCGGGATTGGCAAACTCGCCCTCTATAGAAATTAAACGCCAACGGCTAAAAAAGCGCAAAACTTCAACTAAGCGAGTTTTTTTAAGCTCTTGATTGGTAACCGCATTAAAACGCTGTACAAAATCAAAGACACTCACCGAGGGAAAGCGGGCAAGACTGAGCTCCTTACGTTTTTCTTCGAACAAAAGGCGCAATACCAACAGAGCAACGGTCTCCTCTTTAGAAAGTCGGGTGCGCATAATTGGCAGCGGCCTAATGGCAATAACCCCCAAAATTTCATCCCGCTTAATCGTAATACCGGCAAAGGAAAACCAGAGCTCCAAAAGGCGAATATTGCGAATAGCAAAATCCCAAAGGCTGTCGTCTTTTTCGGCACCCCGCACAATAAAACTGTGCGCAAGCAAGGTTTGAGTCGCTCGACTAAATACATCGCGCTCCCCGTCAGTTAAATCGGTCAAAGCAGCTAAGTCTCGCACATCATGAATCATACCTGTCTCCTTAAATATAAGCTTGGTACCTGCCAATTCGAATTTGTACGAATAAGTGCATAGTCTTTTTCCATCTCGGCCTCGTCCTCGCTTTCCCCACGCCGGCCAGAGGAATCCTGCTTTTCAACAAAATAGGGAAAGGTTCCTCTTTCAGAATCGGCAAAAAGCAGGGCATAAACCAAACGAATAAAGCCCTCTGTGTTTTGCGCCAAATCCTGGGAATATAAGGGTCCCTCTAGCCCACCTTTCTCATCCAGCCATGCGGCAATTTTATCGGGGCTCAATTGTCTCTCCACACTTAAACGAAACTCAACCTCCAAGCGTTTTAACTCCTCGACGTCTAAGTCCGCTTCCTCCTCATAATCTTCCAGACGCAGGTTTTGCTTTAACCAACGCCGGTAACGCGACTCTGGGGCAAGAGCCTCTACCCGATACAAATGATGAGCAAGATCCCCCCCGGACTTTTTAT
This sequence comes from Bacillota bacterium, assembly GCA_012799255.1. Next base: position 188 of record JAAZLQ010000051.1, on the reverse strand, counting down.
CACCCATAATAAGCTGGGCAGCCCGCATTATTTTTCCACTAATCGTAGAGGCTGGCTCCAAAAGCGCCCGCACCCGCTCCACACTGGATTTAGCGTAGAGCATATTGCGCCGGTCAATCTCGTCCAAAAGCGGGTCCACCGCCTTTATTATATCGCGAATTTCCTCGAGCATATTGCTCAACTTTTCT
>JAAZLQ010000338.1 GCA_012799255.1 Bacillota bacterium | reverse complement strand
CATGCGTCTGGCATTTTCGCGAGCCGCATCTAAAATATTATAACGATACTCTAGAAGTTTGCGTACCAGTTCGGGCTGGCTATACAAGAAGAAGGGGATTATGTAGGTTTCTGTATCCCAGAAATAGTGCCCTTCGTAGTATTCCCCAGTCAACCCCTTGGCGGCAATGTTGGTTTTCCCATCACGTCCTGTGGATTGTAGAAGTTGTAAGGCATTGTACCGTACACCTTGTTGAAGGGCAGGATCTCCTTCAATTGACATATCCGTGTCTTCCCAGAACTTTTCTAAAAACTGAACATGAGCTCGTTTGGCTTGGTCATAACCTTCCTCAGAACTCTTTTCCGCTAGCCTTTGTACGAAGGTTCCTAGGTGTTCTTCCCTTGTTTCACGGGAGGTACTGATTGCCACAAATTTTTCCATTGAGTACGTTTGCCCTGCTTGAGCAGGAAAACGGGCTAAGAAGTCTAGACTACTGTTGGTGGCTGAACCCATAATGGGGGATTCTGGTGTGGTGTTATGGGTCACAGCACAGGCAATAGTGATTCCACTGTTCTTGGTTTGAGAAACTAAGAGTCCGCCTTCGTTGGTATGTGTGGTGGATAGAACCTCCAGCGCTTGTTCTCGCAAATGATGGTAGTTCGTAACTGTTCCGTTCACATGGGAGCGGATTGTGATTTGGTCAGAAAAATTCAAAGGTGTAACCAAGCATCGTTGCGCGGCAAGGTGTTGATTGGCCTGTGAGATGAATCTTTCAAAAGAAATCTGGATTCGCTTTCCCTTGGGGCTAGTCCAGATCAGTTCTCGGCGCAATATGCCTTCCCGTAGATCGAACACTCGGGTGTAGTCTTCTACTGTTCCTTGGAACATGGAGAACTCTTCGTGACCTATGAGGATTGTGATGCCCTTCCAATCGGTGATATTGATCATGGATTGATAGTGGGTGGGCTGCTTGGCCATGTACTCGCCATAAATAATTGGTTCTGTTTCATAAATGCCGTTGATATAGGCACCGGGAGTGGACGGGACATGGCTGGGTAATCCTTCTTCTAAAGTTCCGCGGAGTCCCATGTAACCATTGCCCAATGAGAAAATCGTCTCACTACGATGGTTATACTCGGGCTTAAAGTCCCGTTCCACCACTTGCCAGGGATCAAAGGCATAAATGGATGGTCGATGCTGATGAAACTTACGCATTAGCCTAATCTCCTTCAACTAGTTTTCGGTTTTATTACTTAGCGACTTTCATCCATTATCCTTCTAATAATACTCGTGGTTTAAGGGAATCCTGTGTTGAAAGAGAGCTTTGAGGTGGTGACCTGAATTGAAGGTTTTAATGTTGTCTTGGGAGTACCCTCCGAAAGTCATTGGGGGATTAGCCCGAGCTGTAGCCGATTTGTCGCAAGCGATGGTTGAAGAAGGACATGATGTCTCTGTGGTGACGGGTGACTGGCCTGATTCAGAGCCATGTGAGTACGTAGCAGGGGTACGCGTTTTTCGGGCTAATCAGTTTTTTCCGAGCCCTATGGGGTTTTTGGACGAAGTTCATTTCATGAACTATCATTTGATTCAAAAGGGCATAGAACTTCTAAATGAGGGGGATTTTGATCTAATCCACGCCCATGATTGGCTAGTAGCTCCGAGTGCTAAGGTATTGAAGCATGCTTTTCGAAAGCCCTTGGTATGCACAATCCACGCCACTGAGTGGGGGCGCAATAACGGGCTACATAATGACCTTCAACGTCATATTAGCGATCTGGAATGGTGGCTCACTTATGAGTCTTATCGAGTGATCTGCTGTAGCGAGTACATGCGCAATGAATTGCGCAGGATTTTTCAGGTACCCGAAGACAAGCTCACTGTGATCGGTAATGGTGTCCGGGCGAAAGACTTCGCAAATGTCCATCCCAACTTGGATCACTGGCGATCTAATTGGGCCAAACCGGAAGAGGAAATCATATTGTACGTGGGACGCCACGTTTTTGAGAAAGGCATTGATCTCTTGTTGAACGCAGCTCCTAAAGTTCTGGCGCAGCGCCCGCACACTAAGTTTATCATTGCCGGAAAAGGTCCCCATCATGACGAGCTGAAGAGACAAGCGTGGGATTTGGGTTTGGGAGAAAAGGTAGTCTTTCCTGGTTTTGTTGACGATTTGACGCGTAATAGTCTATATCATTTGGCAGATGCCGCTGTTTTCCCTAGTCGTTATGAACCCTTTGGGATCGTGGCTTTGGAAGCAATGGCTGGTCAAGCCCCGGTAATCGTCAGTGATGTGGGTGGTTTTGCCGAGACTGTTCAACACGAAGTAAATGGTCTAACCTTCTTTGCGGGGAACGCAGATTCTCTAGCTGATACCATCATCCGGCTGCTTGCCGACAAGTCTTTGGCCCATAGGCTAAATGAACGGGCGCAACACGATCTAGTAGCTAAGTATGACTGGACGAAAATCGCGAGACAAACGGTGAAGAGTTACAGTCAAACCATTCCCCAGCCCCACAGACAAAAAACCTTCTATGATCGTTATCAGATTACGAGTGACTTCAAAGAAAGGGGGGAACGTCTCCATGAAAGCAGTAATCATGGCAGGTGGTGAAGGGACTAGGCTTAGGCCATTAACTTGCACTATACCGAAGCCCATGGTACCCATCTTAGGGCGACCGATGATGGAACACATTGTGAATCTCCTGAAGCGGCACGGTTTTGACAGTGTCGCCAGTACGCTCTGGTATTTACCTCAGGATGTGATGGACTACTTTCAGGATGGTCTCGGATTTGGTTTGAAGATGGACTATTACATCGAACGGGAACCTTTAGGTACTGCCGGGAGTGTAAAAAACGCTGCCCACTTCCTTGATGATACGTTTATTGTCGTTAGCGGGGATGCCCTCACCGACATCGATCTTGGTGCGGCAGTAGACTTCCATAAGCAAAAGGGAGCTCTAGCCACGTTAGTATTAACGCGCGTAGCCAACCCCCTGAGTTACGGAGTAGTGTTAACTACAGAAGAGGGGAAAATAATACAATTTCTTGAAAAACCGACTTGGAGTCAGGTTTTTAGCGATACAGTGAACACCGGGATCTACGTCTTGGAACCTGAGGCGTTAGAATTGGTTGCTCCAGGGCAAAAAGTAGACTTTAGCCAGGATTTGTATCCAGAACTCCTCAAACGCGGGGCACCCCTTTATGGTTTTGTTGCCCCAGGTTATTGGTCTGACGTGGGTAACCTCGAGGTTTATCGTCAAGTACAACAGGATTGCTTAGATGGGAAAGTGAAGCTGGATCTGCCTATTCCTCAAAAAGGACAGATTTATGTAGAAGAAGGAGTGCAGATCCATAGCAGCGCTGTTATCGAAGGACCAGTTTATATAGGAAAAGGTAGCAGAATCGGTCCCCATGCCTATGTGGGTCCTTACAGTGTCTTGGGCGCCTATAGCCAGGTTGATGCCAATGCGAGTTTAAAGCGGAGCCTCCTCTGGCCCGCTGTGAAAGTGGGAAAAGGCACGCGACTTAGAGGTTGTATTTGTGCCAAAAACGCTTTTGTGGAACACGAATGCGAAATCTATGAAGGGGCAGTTCTTGGTGAGAGGGTGCGTCTGGGGAGCTTTTCGACTATTTCACCGAATACGAAGGTGTGGCCTGCCAAAGTAATTCCGAGCGGAACTAAGCTGGATAGTTCGTTGGTTTGGGGGAGCCAAGAGCAAAAGCCTATTTTTACGAAACATGGTATGTCAGGGGACATTAGGGGTAATCTCACTCCTGAGTTGCTCATTCAGTTTGGCTTGAGTTACGCAGCTTTTCTGGGCGAGCGCAGCCGGGTACTGGTTACCAGCGACTTCTCTAAGACGGCTAATCTTGCCAAAGGTGCGTTGGTCGTTGGTCTGAGGGCAGGTGGATTGGATACCCATGATGGTGGTGAGGTCACTGGCAGGCTTACCCGTTTTGCTGTACAAGAACTATCACTGGATGGGGCGTTACATGTTTTTACGAATCCCCAAAATGAAAACACCGTGTTTATTGAATGCTGGAACTCCCATGGGCGTCTGCTTTCCAAGACAGAACAGAGAAAGATCGAAGGAATTCTTTCTAGAGAAGATTACCCTCGTTTTAGCGGAGAGGACATTGGCGATTTTATCCAAGTGGCGGGATTAAAAAAGCGTTACCTACGGAGCCTCGCCAAAGCCTATTTTAGCGGATCACCAGGCTTTAAGGTAGGTCTAGTCATGGAGCCTCATAATGATCCCTTGGGAGAAATGGTACGCGATTTTTTAAGACTCAGCGGTTATACCGTTGTTTCAGAAGATGTGAAAGGCTTACCCACTATTGTGGTCCGGGACCAAACTTGGTTTATCCAAGATGAACAGGGACACCAGCTTTCGGATCAAGATTGGTGGAAGGGGTTTATTCGGGCCCTAAAATCGAGGAACAAAAAAACTGTTGCAATCCCGGTTAATCTTTCGGAAACCGTGGCCAAGGAAGCACGAAACCAGGGCTTAGAGGTGCAATTGACCAAGATGGAACCGCTGTTTTGGATGGAGGCAGCCACTGAACTTGGCAATAATGTGGGTGAAGGGCAGCGTGAGGTGTTCCCCCATATTGAACCGTTGGCAAGTATTGGCGAGATCTTGAGTTTAATTAGTACCCATGGGGTCGCTTTATGTCCTGAAGGTGAGGGGGCTACTCACTTGAAGACTGCCAAAGTCCCCTGTACTTGGAGTGAAAAGGGTAGGGTGATGCGGAAACTGATCGAAAATGCGGATCCGGAGCGCACTTCTTTTCATGATGGCTTAAAAGAGTATCGGGATTCCGGTTGGACCCTGGTTATTCCAGATGACGATGAACCAGTATTCAGACTATATAGTGAGGCAGGGACTGAGGAAGAGGCTACCGATCTAATTGAGCACTATACCAACTTGATTCGACGTTATGAAAAGGAGGAAAAATAATATATGGCAGCTATTCGCCAACCAAAGGTAGCGTTTTTTTGCATGGAATATGGGCTACACGAAACATTTCCGATTTACTCGGGAGGCTTAGGGGTTTTGGCGGGAGATATCCTCAAGACTGCCCGGGACTTGGAACTTCCCTTCGTTGGTGTTGGCATACTTTGGAGTGAGGGTTACTCGGATCAGTTTCTGGACAAAAACGGGTTTCCCCAGCATTGCAGACAAAGCTATGATCGCTCACACCTGGAGGACACTGGTGTCACGGTGAATCTCTGGATAAGAGGCGAGGAAGTTAGCTGTAAAGTTTGGAAGACGGAAGCATTCAATAACGCTCCCCTCTACTTACTAGATACGGATGTGGCAGGTACAAACCACGGATGGATCACCCGGCAACTCTATGCCAGCGCGCCTGAGGAGCGGGTGGCTGCGGAGATGGTGTTAGGAATTGGTGGAGTTAAGGCTCTAAGACGACTAGGGTTTGAAGCAGATATCTACCACCTCAATGAAGGCCATGCAGTTTTTGCTGGTTTGGAGTTGATTCGGGAGAAAATGTCTCGCGGAATGGATTTTGAACGGGCTTGGGAAGAGACTCGTCAGCAGATAGTTTTTACGACTCACACCCCTGTCATGGCCGGAAATGAAGAACATGACCATGGATTACTAACACATATGGGGGCTTGGGCCGGTTTGGAGTATGACCAGGTAGAACGTATTGGAGGAAATCCCTTCAACATGACAGTGGCTGGTTTGCGTCTGGCTTATATATCTAATGGTGTGTCACAACTCCATGGTGCAACCGCACGGGCGATGTGGCGAGGTCATCCTGGAACTGCTCCTATTATCAGCATCACTAATGGTGTCCATGTGGAGACATGGCAACACGAGTTGGTCCGTCAGACCTATAACGTACAGGGCAATCTCTGGAAAGCTCATCTCCAAGTAAAGAAAAAACTCTTGGAAGAGATTGAAAACCGGACTGGCGTGGCCCTAGATCTGGACGCCCTCACCATCGGTTTTGCGCGCAGGGCGGCCGCTTACAAGCGTAGTGGTCTAATCTTCCATAGACCCCACATCATTGAACCCTTACTTAAGGATCGTACAATCCAGTTAGTGTTTTCAGGTAAAGCGCATCCGGAAGATGATTGGGGCAAGCAAATTGTTGCTAATATAGCGGAAATGGCCTATAAATTCCCAGATAGTGTTGTCTTCTTGGAAAACTATAATATGGAATTGGGGCGGATTCTCACTTCGGGCTGCGATGTCTGGTTGAATACGCCTCAAAGGCCACTGGAAGCTTCTGCCACAAGTGGTATGAAAGCAGCACTCAACGGAGTGCTTAACCTCAGCGTCTTGGACGGTTGGTGGCCCGAGGGTTGTTTACATGGGGTTACAGGTTGGCAGTTTGGAGGAGGTTATGAGGGACCAGAACAGACCATGGTTGATGCCCTTTCTCTCTACGAAGTGCTCTTGGAGGAGGTGCTCCCCACCTATTACGAGGATCGGCCAAGGTGGCAAGAGATGATGCGAGCTAGTATTTCTATGGCGATGCACCGTTTTTCTGCAAAACAGATGCTAACCCTGTACAACAATTTGATGTATCAGCCATCCACTACGTTACGTAAAATTAAGCGTGATGTACTTAGTGCCATGGCTATTCAGTAAACGAGATTCACCCGGGCGTCAGGCTTATCCTGGCGCTTTGTCCTTTTCTACGGTATACTGATGAAAAGGAGGGGGAAAGCTTGTACAAAACCGATTATGAAATGCTCACAAAGCAATTGACAAGCCTCTTGGAAGGCGAGAAACATTGGTTGGCCAACTTAGCAAACACTTCAGCTTTATTGTTTCAGGAACTGGTTGAACTCAATTGGGTAGGCTTTTATTTATTAGAAGGAACGGAACTTGTCTTGGGACCGTTTCAAGGCAAACCCGCTTGTGTGCGTATACCTGTGGGTAAAGGGGTGTGTGGAACGGCTGCCGAGCGTCGTGAACCAATTGTGGTTCCAGATGTGCATGAGTTTCCCGGTCATATTGCTTGTGATGAAGCATCCCGTTCTGAGCTAGTGGTTCCCATGATCACCTGCGAGGGCGAGTTAGTGGGTGTCCTTGATTTGGATAGCCCAGTCCTAAACCGTTTTATTGCAGAAGATGCCCAGGGGCTAAGCAAGATTGTTCAGTGTCTACTCGCCAGTTGCGAATGGCCAAGAAAGTGACAGAAAAAGTTTTTTCCTTTTATAGGGTTGCCAGATGGGACGAAAAGCATTATTATAAAAATGAGAATCATTATCATGTGTGAGGTGACTTAGATGCAAGTTCGTCCAGGCATCCATTGGGTAGGGGTTAGAGATCCCGAACTAGAAATATTTGACGTAATTATTCCTACAGAATTTGGTACAACATATAATTCATACTTGATCGAAGCGGATCAACCTGTTCTGATTGACGGGGTGAAGAAAGAGTTTCAAGATGAATTTTTTGCCAAACTGGAGGAAAAGATTGATTTAGCGGATCTAAAGCATCTAGTTGTTAATCATACCGAACCAGACCATTCGGGTAGCATTAAGGAGCTTTTAATTCGTGCTCCACACCTTATTGTCCATGGTTCGCGTCCAGCTATTCAATTTTTGTCCGAACAGGTACAGATGGACTTTAATAAGAGGATTGTGCGGGAAAATGATGTGTTGGATCTAGGTAATCGAAAATTGAGGTTTATTATGGCTCCTTTCTTGCATTGGCCGGACACCATCTGGACTTATTTGGAAGGCGAACAGGTACTCTTTACTTGTGATGGTTTCGGATCTCATTTTTGCTTTCCTGAAGGGAAGATTCTCGCTAGTCAGCAAGACATGGACTTCACTGATGCGGTAAAGTACTACTTTAATAATATCATGGGGCCTTTTAAGCCCAAAGTTCGTGAAGCTTTGACTAAACTAGAAGGCTTAGACCTAGAGCTAATAGCTACCGGTCACGGACCAATCTTGGATACGGATATTGAAAGATTTATTGGACTGTACAAAGATTGGAGTCATGAAGAAACAACGTCGGAGCGAAAAAAGATTGTAGTTGGCTATGCTTCTGCGTATGGACACACAAAACGGATGGCTGAACTCATCGTGGAAGGGGCACAGCAGCAAAGTTCTCAGGTGGATGTTACCTTAATTGATGTGGGTAGCGCACCTGAGGAGGACATTAAGGCTGCTATTAGTTCTTTTGATGCGCTGATCTTGGGCTCGCCAACAATTAATGCTGATGCAGTTTATCCAGTTTGGCGGGTACTAGAATCGTTAAGTGCTATTACCTCAAAGGGGAAAGTAGCGGCAGTATTCGGGAACTATGGTTGGAGCGGAGAAGCAACAGCGCTGTTAGAGGAACGTCTAGAGAAGATGAGATTAGTTGTTGCCCATCCTCCGGTTAAGGCGCGATTTGCCCTCACCGACGAAGACGAACAACGCTGCCTTAGCCTAGGTGGTGCCATTGCTGAAGCGGTAAGTTAACGAAAAATAGGGTACGGGCTCGCGAACGAGCCCGTATTCTCGTTTCTGGACATGAAAAAAGGCCGTGCAAAAAGAACCAATCAGAGTTCCTTTTGCAACAGCCCCTTTTTCAACCGGCAACAACTATGAGCTTAATACCGTACTCTTTTTCAAATTCTTCCGCAAGTTGGTTAGCGTCTCCAACTTCAAGGTCTCGCCTTTCAGTGCCTAATACTTTGAGTTTACATACTCCAGATTCGATCTCAGCTTTGACGTGCGTGACCACCCCTGCCCGCGAGCGGTCTAGGCTGTGGGCAATTTGAAGTATAGGAGCAAGTTTTTTCAAGATGTCAACGTCCCCAGAGCTTAATGGTCCATTTTCCACATAATCCAAAAGATTAATCTGGAAAAGATCATCATGGGAGGCGGCCAAGTAGGCTACGATGACCCGCTCACGATGGGCAAGCCCGAGAAATCTAGAGTGGAGTACCGTATAGAGGGTGTGCTTTTCCAAGCTCTCCACGCTGATCACCACACCGAGTTCGTGTAAGAGGCTAGCCAAAAGCAGGATCCTCCGCTCAGCACTACCTAGACCGTGTAGGGGAGCTAATTGGTCAAACAATGTTACTGCTAAGTTGGATACTCTTCTGAGGTGGTTTTCATCTAGATTATGGTACTCAATGATATTATTGGTATGATGTGTAAGCACATTAAACAGAATGGGATCGCGGGGATAGATATGTCTAAAGAATAATCCGTCCCTGATGCTGCTGGCACTGACCATCAGTTCTGGACACTTGCTGGCCTGGAGCAGACGATAAATGATGGCGATTCCGGTTATAATAAGGTCGGCACGAGCTTTTTCCAGGCCAGGTACTTGGCGGCGTTGCTCCAAGCTTAGAGAACTAAGTTTTTCGTAGATCTCAGCCACAGCTTCTGTAGGTATGGTAATTCCGTCCGTGATGTCTGGTACATAATTGACATGGCTTCTGTAGACCCTGGCCAACGAACGAAATGTTCCTCCAACTCCCATGAGTTTAGGGTAGTTGCTCAGCCAGGGTATCTGGCTAAATGCGTCATCAAGGTAGTTTTCCAGGGAACGCAAGTTATCCGGAGTGGGACGGTCATGTAATTGGAACTGCTCCATAAGTGAAACTGCACCAAAATCCAAAGTGACAGAGTTTTGGTTGAGACGGTCTTTGAAACCAACTAACTTGAGTGCCCCTCCACCCAAATCTGCCATTAGACCCGCGGTTTCTGTGACACTGTTAACCAAACCGATATAGCCTAGGTAGGCTTCTTCTTCGCCAGAAAGTACTTGAGTCTGGATGCCAGTTTGGAGTTGGATACGTTCAATCAGCTTGCTACCATTTGGTGCCCGCCGTACGGCAGCGGTGGCAACCGCAATTATCTTCTTTACGTTTCGTGCTTGACAGAACTTGACGAACAACGAAACCGTCTCCACGGCATACTCTATGCCTTCTTCCCTCAAAAGACCATGTTCAGCGGTACCACTACGTAGACGTACCGTCTTCTTTAGGTTTTCTATCTGGTGATGGGCACGGTTCTCCTTAATATCAATGATTACCAAGCGAATGGAGTTTGAGCCGATATCAATAATGCCAATTCGTTCCATTTTTGAGCCCTCCAAGTATCAAGCTATTCTTATTGTAACAGATTGGTAAAAGCACGCAAGTTAAGGTGTTTTCTTGACAGATTTTATCAAGAACAGTATAATTTTGGTAAGTTACGTAATACAAGGCCCCCTTGCACTAGTTTTCGTTTTCACAAGGGGATTGGATGGTGAATGATGTGGAAATCACAAGGAAATCTGAATATGCTGTAAGTGCTTTGGTTGAGTTGGCTAAGCATCCGGGAGAGTACATTTCCTCTAAGGTTATTGCAACCAGGCAGGAAATCCCGGTTAATTTTTTGCCTCAGATTATTGCCACACTTGGCGCCCAGGGTTGGGTACTCGGGGTTAGAGGACCGGGCGGTGGTGTTCGCTTGGAAGTGGACCCCAGTTCTATTACTATTAAAGACGTGGTGGAATTGATTGAAGGACCAATCGCGATTACCAAGTGTCTTGCTGAAGATTTGCACTGTTCCAGGGAGGGCAATTGCCCACTACATCCTGTTTGGCGAGAGGCCCAGGAGGCTTTCGTTGAAGTGTTAGGAAAGAGGACGATTGCAGATTTAGTAGACAATACCCCCTAAAAAGATAAGCTGTAGAAGGAAATATATGTCGGGGGTGGAATAGTCTAATGACAGTGAAAATCAAAGGAGTGTCCTGCTTGAAAAGGAAAATATTCGGAATCATGTTCGTATTAATGTTGACTTTATCGTTGCCAGCATTGGCTTCTGCGCAATCCATCGGTTATGTGGATTTTGAGTTCTTGTTTTATTCTCATCCGGAGTATGAGGTAAAGAATAAGGAACTACAGGAATCTGCAGAAAAACTCTACTTAGAAGTTCAAGAGGAAGCAGAAAAGTTAGCAACACAAGAAGAAATAGATGAACTGGCCGCTTATTATGAGTTGCAGTTCGAGCAGATTGAAGATAATGTGCGTGTGGATCTAGTCGCCTTTATCTTGGAGATTATTGGGCAAGTTGCTAATGCCAACGGAATTGACGTTGTTCTTCCCGAAAGTGGGATTATCTACGGGGGAGTTAATTTAACTGTTCCTGTTATAGAAGCAATGTACGGCTCTTATGGTATCTCGGTTCCGTCTTCAATTCGTGAACTAATCCAATAAGCGGTAGGATTTTTTTGGTTGAGGTAGAATAGAACAGAGAACAAAAATCCGAAAGAGGTGAAGGCATTGGCGAAGTGGGAATGTACAGTGTGTGGTTACATTTATGATCCAGCCATTGGCGATCCAACGCAAGATATTCCACCGGGTGTAGATTTTAAGGATTTACCAGAAGATTGGACTTGCCCAGAATGTGGTGTAGGGACGGATATGTTCGAAGAATTATAAGTTGTTTTGAGGAGGAAGTCTATTAATGAATCCGAAAGTTGATCATGATCTCTGTATTGGTTGTGGAGTATGTGCCGATGTTTGCCCAGATGTCTTTGAAATGGGCGACGATGGTCTAGCTCATGTGATTGAAGGGGCCGATTGTGAAGCTGCAGGATGCTGCCAAGACGCTGCAGACGAATGCCCAACAGAAGCTATCAGTCTATAATTTACTTAGAATTAGAGAAACCAGCTGATTTACGGCTGGTTTTCTTTTTTCCAATTTCCCCAGAAGTCTACTCGGTTAAGCGGTGTAATCCCCGGGAACATTAAGCCTACCAGGAGATAAGGGAGGTGAATTTGAATGGCATTAGGATCTTCTAGTTCAAACGTTAAGCTTATCCCCGAAGCATACCAAGCCATGAATCAGTTTAAATATGAGGTGGCTACCGAACTTGGGATCAATCCTGAGTATAAGTCAGGTTATTGGGGCAACATTTCATCCCGCGAATGTGGTGCCGTAGGTGGACATATGGTGAGACGCATGATTGCCGCTGCGCAGCAGTCGTTGGCTGGCCAAGGTGGAGGAACCGGAACAACTGGTTTCCGTGGAGGTTTTCCACCAGAGCCACCCCAGAATCAGTAGATAAGCGGCTTTAATGGATACCTTGGCGCACTGCGCGCCAAGGTATCTCATAATAGGGGAGGTGAGTCTTTAGATGGCCAGAAGAAGTAGGAGAAGTAACCGCATCCTCGTTCCCGAGGCAAAGCAGGCCATGGATCAGTTCAAGTACGAAATGGCATCTGAGCTGGGTATTAATCCTGAGTACAAGTCTGGTTATTGGGGCAATATTTCTTCCCGCGAGTGTGGCGCGGTAGGTGGCCACATGGTACGCCGCATGATTGCTGAGGCGGAGAAAAGCTTAATTCAGCAAGAAGGCGGCTTCAAGTAAGAGGGGGCTCCTCCTTTGCGGGGGAGCCTTCTTTTTGTTGAGAATTTCCCTTGTCAAGGCAGGCTTTCTGTGGTATATTAAATTCTGGTTACTGGAAGCTTGGAGAGATTAAAGTGCGAAAGTACATGTTAGAGGCACTAAAAGAGGCTAAGCTAGCCTTGGCAAGCGGGGATGTTCCTATCGGTGCGCTAGTCGTTCTAGATGGGCAAATAATTGGGCGGGGACATAATCAAAGGGAAGCCTGGAATGACCCAACGGCCCACGCTGAAATTATTGCTATCCAAGAGGCTGCTAAGCGTCTGGGTAGCTGGCGCTTGACGAATGCCACTTTGTATGTTACGCTGGAACCCTGTCCTATGTGTGCTGGAGCAATAGTGAACTCTCGTTTGCAGAAACTCGTGTTTGGTGCATATGACCCTAAGGCGGGGGCAGTTAGTTCTTTGATGAATCTGGTGCAAGATCAGCGCCTCAATCACTTTGTAGAAGTATATGACGGTATTTGTCAGAGTGAATGTGCCCAACTTTTGCAAGAGTTCTTTCAGAAACTGCGTTAGGATTGAGACACACTCAGATCAAGGAGAGGTGACAGAGTGGCCGAATGTGGCGGTCTCGAAAACCGTTGGGCGTGTAAGCGTCCCGTGGGTTCAAATCCCACCCTCTCCGCCAGTTAAACTAAATATGGAGAGATGCTGGAGTCCGGCTGAACAGGCACGACTGGAAATCGTGTAGGGGTGATGAGCCCCTCGAGGGTTCGAATCCCTCTCTCTCCGCCATTTGTAAATAACGCCATCTATGGATAAATAAACATTTATCGTAGGTGGTTTTTCTTTTTTTCTGGGGTATTCTAAAGGTAAGGAGGGTGACTATGACTACGAGAGAAATAATCGAAGAAGCAATTGCGAATGCCGAAATTTTGGCTGGTCAGCTGAAAACCTGTGCTTTGGATACGGACGCCCCTTCAGTTAAAGACATGTATAATATCATGAGCCAACAAGTTGAAGACATGATTCCCAGATTACGGGGACGCCTAGGACATATTACTGAAGAGCATCCCGTTCAGTAGCGATTTCTTGACATTCAAAGTCTAATTAAGATATAATAGCTATGTCGTGCTAGACGGGGAGGTAGCGGTGCCCTGTACCCGCAATCCGCTATAGCGGGGTCGAATTCCTATTTGAGGATTGGTCTTGTGGAGTCCGATTTAGATAAGTGGTGTTGACAATTGGGTCTTACGCAATAGGAATCCATGAACCCCGTCAGGTCCGGAAGGAAGCAGCGGTAAGTGGAAGCTCCTATGTGCCGTAAGGGAGCCTGGTTCGAGCTAACTACCTAGATACCGTCTGGAGGACCATTTTCGAGGATAGGTGCACGACATTTTTTTGTGCAAATTTAGATGGTAATTTAAGAGAGGACTTTTGTGCAAAAGTCGAGAACCATTAGGAATGGCAATAGGAAAAGGATGGGGGGGATAATCCATGAGTTACGTCTCATTGTACCGAAAATGGCGCCCACAGAGTTTTTCTGATGTGGTAGGGCAGGAAAATATTGTGAAGACTCTGGAAAACAGCCTCACTATCGGACGGATTTCCCATGCCTACTTGTTTACGGGACCCAGGGGGACAGGCAAGACCACAGTGGCAAGACTGTTGGCCAAAGGTCTAAACTGCCACACCGGTCCAACTTCGACACCCTGCGGAGAGTGTGAAGAGTGCCAAAGTGTAGCAGATGGGACTTCTTTGAATGTGGTCGAGATTGACGGTGCTTCTAATCGTGGCATTGATGATGTCCGAGAGTTGCGTAACCAGGTGCAATTCACTCCCATCAACGCTCGCTATAAAGTCTACATAATAGATGAAGTTCATATGCTAACGACAGAGGCCTTCAATGCTTTACTTAAAACTCTAGAAGAGCCTCCAGCCCACGTAGTTTTTATTTTTGCCACAACTGACCCTCATCGTTTGCCACCTACGATCCTGTCGCGGGTCCAACGCTATGACTTTACTAGATTTACCCAAATGGAAATGGTTGCACGTCTCAGAACGGTTGCTGAAGGTGAGGGTTTTTCAATTGATACGGAAGCCCTGGGGCTTATTGCCGAACATTCTTCGGGCAGTATGCGTGATGCGCTGGGGATCTTAGAGAAGTGCGCTGCTTACACTGAAAAGATTACAGAGGATCAGGTTGCGGAGGTATTGGGAGTAGCTCCGAGCGAACAGATCGACCAATTTATTAGGCATATTTTGGCGGGAGCCAAGTCTGAAGCGCTACAGATTATTGATGCACTTCATAATCAAGGCAGGGATTTAAGCAAGTTTGCTCTAGGTGCTGTAGCCAAATTGCGCCAGGATATCTTGGAAGGTAGTCAAGTTGAAGAGAAGGTCATGATTATTATCGATCAACTTTCAGGTGCAGTACGGGAAATGCGTTTTGCGACGGATCCCCGCATTGTATTAGAAGTTGCCGTTCTCAAGATTCTCATGTCTCCCTCCAGTTCAGTGGTAGTTCCTGAAGTGAACGAGCTTGAGGAAAAGGTGCGGAATTTAGAGAACGAAGTGGCGAGGTTAAAGGCACAATTGGCTAGTAGGCGAAGGGAGTCAGATGATGGAGCATCTGAAGTTCAAAGTCCACAGGTCAAACCACCAGATGCTAATGATGAAGAACGTTCTGCTTTTGTGATCGAGAACTGGTCTGACTATCTCAAACGTCTCCGTAAAGAGAAGTTGATGCAGTGTGAGGCCTTCTTGAAAGAAGGCACTCCTATTAAAGTGAGCGGAACCAGTGTTGTTGTTGCTTTTCCTCGTGATCGAGGTTTCCATAAGGCCAGTATTGAACAGGATAACCATCGGGAGCCGGCTGAACGGGTGTTATCGAAGTTAATGGGTGCTCAGATGCACCTGAAGTGCATTTTTCAAGGTGAAACGAAGGCAACAGTCGAAACAGTGGAAGCGAAACAAGTAGCAAAAGTAGTGGAAGCCGAGGAGTTGCCTAAGCCTAAGGATTCTGCTTCTGAGGAGTTTTTGAAGGCTAGCATGGCTACCTTTGGAGGCAAGATCATTTCAAAGCCCAAGAAAAATTAGAGAACGAGGTGGTTAGTTATGGGAATGAACATGCAGAAAATGATGCGTCAAATGCAAAAGATGCAAAGTGATTTGGCTAAGGTGCAAGCTGAGCTGGAAGAGATGACGGTAGAAGGAACAGCGGGTGGCGGTGTGGTAACGGTAGTTGTGAACGGGCATCAGGATGTGCAAAAAATCAAGATTGAACCAGATACGGTGGATCCTGAAGATGTGGAAATGCTTGAAGATTTGATTTTGGCCGCGGTGAATGATGGGTTACGTAAGTCGCGGGAGCTGTCCGCCAGTGAGATGGAGAAGGTAACTGGTAAAATGAATCTTCCAGGATTGCCTCCAGGACTTTTCTAAAATGTCTCGCTATCCCAAACCCCTGGCCCGTTTAATAGAAGAGTTGGTGCGTTTGCCAGGTGTCGGGCCCAAAACAGCGCAGAGATTGGCGTTCTTCCTAATCGAGCAATCGCCTGCTGAAGTACAGAGTTTAGCAGAATCTATTGTGGAAGCGAAGAGACGAATCAATTACTGTTCACAGTGTTTTCATTTAACGGAAGAAGATCCTTGTGCTATTTGCTCCGATTCCAGGCGTAATCAGAACTTTATTTGTGTGGTTGAAGAACCCCGTGATGTCATTGCCATGGAAAGAACTAAGAGCTTTAATGGAGTCTATCATGTGCTCCATGGTTCCATCTCACCCCTGGAGGGCATTGGTCCTAATGAGCTAAAGGTAAAAGAACTGGTAGGCAGAATAGGACCCCAAGTAGAAGAAGTGGTGTTAGCAACAGACCCAAACGTGGAGGGTGAAGCTACCGCAATGTATTTGGCTAGACTACTAAAACCCATTGGAGTAAAGGTAACTAGAATGGCTCATGGAATGCCCGTAGGCAGTGATTTGGAGTATGTTGATGAAGTCACGTTATCCAAAGCTTTAGAAGGTCGTAGAGAGTTGTAGTTTCAAAGCATAAACCGCCTTGTGCTGAGTAATACTAAACCGAGTATTACAGAGATGAGGTGGTTTTTTTGTCGCGTAGCTTGTCTGAGCGGTTTTGGGAAATCGCCGGTCGTTTGCTGGATGATGGGGAAGAGGATTTGCCTTCTGAATGGCGTCAAGAGACGAGGGAAGAACTAGCTATAATGGTTAACTCGGCCAAGCAAGAGTGGTTAGATGCACAGAGCTATTTTAATCAAGCGGTTGAACCGGACCTGGTAGATCACGCGATTGTCTCCTTGCAGGCAGCGGAGCGCAAATATATGTACTGGCTTAAGCAGATGAAAAAGCTAGACAAACAAGGGGAATAGGGTAAAAAATTCGCTGAAATGGTACAAAGGTCATAATTAGTACGACTGAACCATAATATGTTCATGAGGGACGAACCTAAGTGAGGTGAACCGCATGAACTTTCTAGTGATTGTTGCCTATGTAGCCGGTGTTTTAATCATCTATGCCCTTGGTAAGATGTTATTGATTCCCCTGAGGACGATCTTCAATCTTGTTGTAAATGCAGTTATTGGCGGCGGAGTACTACTGTTAGTGAACTTAATAGGTGGATACTGGGGTTTTCACGTAGGAGTAAACCCGATTACAGCGTTGGTCGTCGGGCTTTTAGGCGTTCCTGGTGTAATTCTCATTATTGCCCTGCGACTTCTACTTCGGTAGTTCACTAATAGGAAGGATGCAGGCAGCCTCATTGTTGCGTGGCGAATTTACTAATGTACTAACATAATAGTAGTCAAACTGTCTTGTATCTTGATCCGGTAAGCTACTTCTAATTTCGTTGAAAGATACCTGGCTAAGCCAAAGTTCTTCGCTCTCGGGACTGAGGATAACCGGCATGCGGCTGTGGATTGGTTGAATGAGCTTATTTGCTTCTTGGGTAACGATAGTGCAACTAGGGGTTGTTCCGTTAGTCCAAAGACCCGCAAAAGCGAAAGGCTTGCCGCCTTCCAGCCTAATATACACTGGATATTTACGTGATTTTTCTTGTTTCCATTCGTAGAAACCATCAGCAATAATGAGGCATCGTTGAGAGTTCGCAAGTCCGCGGAAAGTCGGCTTGGTGTCCAGGGTCTCTAGGCGGGCATTGATTAAGGGGGTCCCACTCTGTCCCTTCTTCAACCAAGGTGGAGTTATACCCCAGCGCATAAGAGATGCTG
Source organism: Bacillota bacterium (assembly GCA_012799255.1). The sequence continues at coordinate 564 of JAAZLQ010000338.1, read as the reverse complement.
AACGAACGCCCTCTGCTACTATTATGCTGAGTACACTGTGAGTCGGTGCAATATTGTAGCTAGGGATATAGGAAAAGGGTAAGTCGGGGAGAGAAAAGCGTTCCACAATTTCTTCAATTGGCGTATGCAAGGTGAATCTTCCACACATGTTGATGCCTCCTTGTGCAGTAATATTCAACTTCTCATGTGGTTTCCCTTGAAAAGAAAAAATAAAATGATATTATCTGTTGACATGGATCAACTACTAATGTTAAGATACTTCTTGTCGCCCCGAGAGAAAGACGACAAACGTTGTTCTCGACGGGAGGAACTTAGCACATTGAAGAAAAAGCTCCGTTGGTGGAGAAGGAAGGAACTGGAAACGGTTTCGCGGTTGACAAACGTCTTCCGAATGTGCTATGATAATCTCGCTGTCCCACAAAAATCGGACAGCACTTAGAACCTTGAAAAACCAAAACAGAAACTTGAAACACACTCTGTGTTTGAAGAGAATAAGCCAAAAGTTGAGATGCTTGCATAGCAAGTATCAACGACGAAGTTTGTGCGCTTCGACAATTCAATTGT
>JAAZLQ010000379.1 GCA_012799255.1 Bacillota bacterium | reverse complement strand
GCATTGGTTACACTGATGTTTATCCGATTGAAAAAATCGTGCGCGACTTAAGATTATCTATGATATGGGTCGGTACCAATGAAATAATGAGCCTGATCATTCAACATGAGTATTATCGTGAAAGACTCGAAGATTTGGCTGCTGGGAAAAAACGTAACAGCGAATTGGATGCTCTGAACGCCTTCGCCGAAGGGGAAAAAATCTACGAATAGGCAAGTGGGAGGGGAACTTATTGTGGAATCAAAATGGCAGGAGATGTATCGCAGCAAACTGAAGACAGCCGAAGAAGCGGCTAAGTATATTTCTAATGGAATGTTGATGGCTTCAGGATCGATCAATGCCCAGCCTCAGGCGCTGTGCAATGCCATAGGTGAACGCATGGCCTCCGGAGATCTGCGGGAGGTGCGATTTCTTTTTTCATTGTCAGCCCGACCGGGGTCGGTGCATAATCCCGAGCTAATTGAAAAGATGCTGCAGAATGGCAATATGCTGGATGCTATGTATGCCGGGCCATTGGAGCGCTATTTCATGGATCAGGGCAGCTATTCTTACGTTCCTCATCGTTTGTTTGATGGCCCCAGGATGACGGCCCGGGTGGGACTGGATGCTGCTGTAATGGTCGTTTCCCCCATGGACAAGCATGGCTTTTTCAGCACGGGAACGAATCCGGATTATGTGTACGGTTTCATTCGCCGTAACCCGGGATGCGTTATATTGGCCGAAGTCAATGAATATATGCCCCGATCGTATGGAAACAATCATTTTCATATCTCTGAACTAACCGCCGTAGTAGAAAATGGCCTTCCTCTGGTGGAACTTCCCGACTTGCCTTTGACCGAGAGAGACGAGATGATCGGTCAGTATATAGCCGAAAGAGTACCGGATGGAGCCTGTTTGCAGTTGGGGATCGGTGGTATACCCAATGCGGTGGCTAAGTATCTGGCTAACAAGAAAGATCTGGGGATCCATTCGGAAATGTTGTGTGACAGCATGGTGGATCTTTATGAGGCGGGAGCGATAACCGGTAACTGTAAGAAACTTATACCGCGCAAATGGGTGGCCAGTTTTGCCTTTGGCTCTAAGCGATTATATGATTTTATAGCCGAGAACCCCCTGGTGGAAATGTATGATTCCGAGTTTGTCAATGATCCCTATAATATTGGCCTGAATGATAATGCCATTTCTATAAACTCCACTCTAGAGGTGGATCTGACGGGGCAGTGTTGCTCTGATGCTATAGGTAATCGGCAGTATTCCGGAGCGGGAGGGCAGATGGACTTTATTGAAGGCACCTGGCGTTCCAAGGGCGGAATGGCCTTCCTAGCTTTGTATTCTACCTATGAGACTAAAGACGGCGAGCTGAAGTCACGTATCGTTCCTACTCTGCGGGAGAATTCGATGATAACCACTACCAGAAATGACGTGCAGTATATTGTGACCGAATATGGGGTGGCCTGGTTGAAAGGATTTAACCTCGACCAGCGAGCCAAGGCATTGATCAAAATTTCACATCCGGACTTCAGAGATCAATTGGAATTTGAAGCCCGGCAACTACGATATCTTCGCTAAACCCAAGCAACGGGTGTCCTGGCCAACAGGGCACCCGCTTTTTTGTTTTGTATGATCCATTTTGATC
>JAAZLQ010000251.1 GCA_012799255.1 Bacillota bacterium | reverse complement strand
AGTGGTAGCGCTCCTTACGGGCGAGATTGCTCTCCTCGCGTCGTGATGCTGTTATGTAGCTCCCGATTTCCTCGTTGACTTCAACTTCTGATGTGGTTCCGTCTGCGAATTTCCATTGAATTTTCATTATTCATAGCTCCTTTCGGAGCCTGAACAAGCATTTATAGCAATCAAAAAGGACGAACCTTAACGCATAGCTATAAAGCTACTTGTCAGGCTCGTCCGTCATTTTTAATATCTGCCGCCATTAGCGGCATTTGCGTCGTGCTCTGTTTTTAAGTACAGATTATGCTATTCAATTTTCCGGATGCCGATTTCAGCTTTACACTTGGGATTCGGGCATTTGGTGTAGTAATCGGCTTCCCAATCGTTATGACGCCCCATAATGTGCATTTCCGAGCGAATCCACATCCCTGTGTCAATGAGTCGCCCGAATCCACAAGCGGGACAGGCCAGCCTTTGTCTCCCGTTCTGATGTCCACGAGGGTTTTCATTCACCGCTAAAGCTGTTACAGTTGCTTGGACTGTTTTTTCTTTTTTTCGGAATCTATAGGTTCCGCAGAATCTAAAAAAATAGCTTATCCAAAGGAACATCAGGAAAAGCGTTTATAAGTCCACCGATTGTCTTCTTGCCTCCAACCCGTACACCGCGCAGAAGTCGGCTAACCTCCATTCTGGAAATGCCAATCTTTATGGCAAGCTGAGTGTTGCTCCATCCACGTTCTTGCTTCAATTTATTTAGATACTCAATGTTCGGTCTCAAATATATCACCTCCTATGCGAAGAACCTTTAGGTTCCATATTTGATAAAATATATACCGCATTTAATTAAGCGGCAAATAGGAACCCATAGGTTCCAAACATATATTACACCTATCGGTTACAAAAATCAAGTCATGTTTCAAAAAAGTGTTGCTTTTAGGTTACGTCTATGGTATACTAAGTTCGAGAGTTGAAAGGAGACCAAGTAAATGTCTAAACTCGGAGCATTCATTAAGGGGAAACGCGAACAGCGTAACCTCTCTATACGCAAACTCGCTGAGACTGCCGGAATAAGCCATACGGAAATAAAACGTATCGAAGATGGGGTCAGGAGACAACCGTCACCACAGGTGCTTCGTTCTATTGCTGTTGCCTTAAACGTCCAGTATGAGGAGTTAATGTCGGTGGCAGGATACTTGGATACCCAAGAAAAGTCTTTGGTCGCAGCACAAGCGACCTCAACCGATGATTTAACCGAAGACGAACTAGCAAAAGTAAATGAATTCATTGCATTCATCAAGAGTCAGCGAAAATAGGCGTACCAACCTCTTCCCAGAGGTTAGTGCGCCTTATTTTTTAACGACGAACCGGAATGCGAACAAGTTCAACCGCAGGGAAGCGACCTTTAGCTTCTGTCACGATTTCGTTGTAGATATCATGGGATTTAGTTAAATCCTCGATGGTCACTGCGAGCGCATATTCCACTTCTTGTGTGTTCTCCACGTCCCATCGTGAAAACAACTCAAGCCATATTTCCCAATCTCCGGCAGAGAAACTGGAAAAGATCTCTTCAAAATGGTAACAAGTATCCCATTTCTTCCTGCCGTCAGTCACCCTTGGGTTGGATGATTTGTTTTGCCCTTTACTGTCTAGTTTGTGTAGCGAGGCCATAACAAATGCTCCAAGATACTCCTCGCCCTTTGTATGGTCAACGGGCGGCTGTGTCACGCAAGTCACGATCACTTTCGCCTTTCCCCGTTTCTTTATCCCTTCGAATACTTTCGGCATGATGAATTTGACATGCCTTTTCGTTTTGCGGTTCAGGGTTCCGCTATGTATAAATGTGACCCTATGGGCAGTTGAGTAGATACTTGTTTCTAAAACTGGTAAACCACGGCCGTAGCAATCACCGTAGAACGCCGCTTCGTCTTTTTCTAGCTTATTCTTACTGTCAATAAGAAGTGGAAGTTCAGCTCCATGGTAAAGCAAAGTCTCTGCCATCAGCGTATTTTGATCAGGAACAGTCTGGAGAATCTGAGCCAAAATGCCTGCAATCTCCGGAGCCGCAAAACTTGTACCGGCTTCAATCGCCAGTTTCCCTTCAGGTGCAAGCATAAGTGCAAACTCGTCAATCGGCGTATTTCCGTTACTCAGGATGGTACCACCATAAGCGACAATATCCGGTTTGCGCATTCCACAAAAACCGGGTCCAATTCTTGAATAGGGAGCGACATCGCCGCGCTTGCTCAGGCTCCCATTGTGATCTTTACCCACTACTGACCCGACACTAATATTAAGCATTGAATCGGCAGGCAGAGCAATCCTCGCGTCTGTGTCGTCGAGTATCCGCTCAAGCGAGGTTTCCGTCTGGTACAGAATGTGGTTGCCGACTGCAATCGTGAACTTCACTCCATACTTATACGAAAGATAATCCAATTCGTAGCCAAGGTTACTGATGACATCGCCCTCTATGGGCACTTCGGCTGCGGACGAGAAGTTATAAACTTTTGCTACATCGTGAAAAGTCTCGACAGCTTCCTTAATACGGAGGATCATCGTATCCTCTGAGATCCGTTTTTTATCTCGTATATTACAATCAATTATTCTTGCACACGGTAACATCGTTCCAGTCGCAAGCTGCTCACCTACATTCCGAAACGCCGCCTTGCTAGCCACCTGTGTCCCGTGGCGGCAAGAACCACCTGTGCTTCCGGTTGGCGTCCAGTGGGTTACGATGACAGATTCGAGGGCGTCAGGAAACTTAACACCATCATCCAGAATAACGACAACGGGTAGTTCATCAATGTTAACCGAAGGGTCTAAGGAGAGTTTGTGGTCACAGGGGACAATAGCACATTCTAAGACATCTGTAAGGAACACAGTTGAAGACACGCGGCAAACGACAGTATCGTTTGAAACTTCCTCAAGACTTCCTATGGGTATTTCAGCGCGAATAATACCCGTTCCATCCGACAACTTGAACGGCTCTGCGAGGATTTTACCCTTGTGCTCCTTGATTTTATCGACTAGTTTTCCCTCGGCTCTATCCTGTAGTTCGCCGCCAAGTTTCGGCACGAGCATTAATTGAACGTCGAGAAGAAGATTATCCTCACCGACCTGTTCAATTAGCGCACGGAGAGACCTGGCTTGCTTTTCGGTAGCAGTGATGAAGCGAAAATCATCAATAAACTGGTATTGTTTCGTGCTGCCATCGTTGTCCCGATAACCACGTACACGGTCTTGGAGTCGATCAAAGCGTGACTTTGTAGCGGATACTATAGCCCGCCGCTCGTCCTTTACCATATTGATGTTCATTCCCTCTTTTTCAAGGAACTCACGCTGATCTTTCAATTTTTGTCCTTCTGGAAGCACGATCTCAAAGATGCGGATGTCCTCGTCGCTGAGTGAATCGTCACCACTTTGGATTTTCGTATATGCCGAGACAATGTCCTGCAAACCCGTCGACAGCTTAGACCCGTGTTCAAAACGGTCAAGCCCACGTTCTTCGGAGAAACCTCTCGGCGTATTGTCGAAGTCCTCAACTTCCGTCTCAAGCGGTATCGTGAGGTGCGGTCTTAGGTCATTGTTCATCGCCATCCTCGCTTTCCTTATCAATTTTTTTCAGTTGGTACGAGAGCGTGTTATGCT
>JAAZLQ010000240.1 GCA_012799255.1 Bacillota bacterium | reverse complement strand
TTAGGCAAAGAACCGCGGGGACAAGCACTAGCTACCTATGTGGAAAATTGTCTGGAACGGGCTGATAACTTCCAAAAGATGCGTGTTAGTTATGAAACCATCCCAGTGCATCTTGTCTCCCCGCACCCCCCCGGCCACTTCGATGAGCTTTTGGCCCTAGCTGGAATGGTAGAAATGCCAATCTGGAATAATCAACCACCTTTTCCAGATTTTGTTTTGATCATGCCCCATAGTGTTAGCGATCCCTATGGAGTAATTGAAAAGGATGGCCATAAACGCATTTACCAAATTCCTACCTTCCCATCTAACTGGCTAGAACCGGGATCCATTTTTAGCATTTTAGGAGTAGAATGGCTCCATTCCATAGCTTATCCCCATACCTATCCGGTGGATTTAGCTGAAACCTACCGGATGTTCATGGAGGTCTTTTTTCAGGTTAACATCACATCAGAGCTTTTGAGTTGGACCTTACAAAGAAGCGGAATTTCTTTCTAGCTGTGCAAGAACATACCTTTGCCTTTGCCCAAGTCCAGATCCATAATAGGGTCTGGAGGTGTAACAATGAAAAAAATCCTTTTTAGTGTTTTATGTATTTTAGCACTCAGTACTAGTCTAGTTGTGGCTGCCCCATCGCCCCAGCATCATGCAGTTGTGGTCGGCGACACTTTACGAAAAATCGCTACACGCTACGATACTACTGTTCTAGAACTCCTAGATCTAAACCCAGGGATCACCCCTGACAATCTCCAGATTGGGCAAAAAATTATCCTTCCATTGCAACCCCTATGGAGTTACCACGTGGTTCAACCTGGCGACAATGCCAGTTCCTTGGCCATCCAATACAAGGTACCTGTAGAGGCCCTACGGGAAGCTAATGGACTCACTAACAACAGACTCACTGTAGGCGAAATGATCAAGATTCCAATGCATTTATACGAAAGAGATCCAAAACCAGTCACCTACAAAGTGGAGATTGGGGATACCCTCTACCAAATTGCTCAAACCTATAAGGTCACCTTGGCCCAGTTAACTCAGTGGAATGAATTAGAGGATCCAGACAGTATCCTGGCGGGGCAAGTCCTCATTGTAGGCTAAGAAAAGGGGTACACCCCCCTTTTCTACTTAAGGTCAGATCCGGAGCGAGGAGTACGAAGGATTTAACGAATTGACGGGAGGTCGATAAAATGAGAATTCCACGGCAAATACTCTGTGGTTTATTGCTTGTAATTGTACTGGTGGTTAGCTCAACAACCGTTCACGGGAAGCCAGCCGAATTTCGTCGGACATTTCTTCTGGAAGCAGGTGCCCGCTACGAGATTAGTGTTCGTATCAAAACTGACATACAAGATGCTCCAACACTAGCTTCAGTCTACATTCACAATGAGCATGGTGAGTATTTACGTTCCACCCAATTAAGCCGAAGCTTAGCTGGTCCTAACCAATGGCAACAAGTCTCCACTATCGTGACAGCACCGCCTGGAGCCCAACGAGCCACAGTTGTTTTTACGGCAGCAGAAGGGGTAGAAATGGCGTGGGATGAGTTCAACATTCGGAGGGTGGAACTTGATCTGGGAAATGAAGAGCTGATTCGCCAAGGATTAGTGTATACTGGCTTAATTGTAGACGCCAGAGGACTAAATTTGAAGCGTGGCATGAGTCCGCGGATCTACTCCGAATCTGGGCAGTTAGTTTACGCGGGGGTGACTGTTACTTACGACTTTCTTCAAACAGCGGGAATCGCTTCTTATGGAAGGGAACTTAGTCCAGAGTTGCTCCGCCGTATCCAACCTAATGGGACAGTCAAAGTATCACCCCTAGTAGTGAAAGGCTTAGAGGTTACTGGTACCACTGAAACCAACGTGATTATAAGCGATCACGACGCCCAGGCCATTCTCCAAGCACTAGATATTTACGATTTTCTTGCCCAGTATTCTGTAGTTTTTTTGATTGACTAACGAAGCTTTCACCAGGTTGCCCTTGGATTAATCCAGGGGCTTTTTTATTTTCCCTTGACTCTTAAATTGGGTAGAAGTATACTCTACATATGAACACATGAACAGATATTCATATGTTAGTCAGAAGAGGAGGTAACAAAATGGGTATTCAACATGGTCCTTGCTGCGATGTAACCGTGATCCATGAAGAAATTGTGAAACAGGTAAGGCAAGCTATGCCTGCCGAAGAGGAGCTTTTCACCTTAGCGGAATTCTTTAAAGTATTTGGTGATACGACCAGGATTCGAATCCTGTACGCCCTTTTTCAAGCGGAGATGTGTGTGTGTGACATTGCTCATCTACTAAACATGAGCCAGTCTGCCATTTCCCATCAATTGCGGGTCTTGAAACAAGCTAAATTGGTGAAGTTCCGTAAAGAAGGACGAGTAGTTTATTATTCGCTAGATGACGACCACGTCAAAGCAATCTTTGATCAAGGTTACCAACACATTCAAGAACGGGACAGTTGAGGTGATATAGATGCGCGTAATCTACCATTTAGAAGGATTAGATTGTGCTAGCTGTGCAGCTAAAATCGAAGCTGCTGCCAGCCAATTAGAACATGTAGAAGAGGCTAGGGTGGATTTTTCCTCTAGTCGAATTTTTCTAGAAGTTAACGGAGCAGATCAAGCTCTGCTGAAGGATACTTTACAGGAAATCGTAACCAGCTTAGAGCCGGGGGTGATTGTTTCTAAACAGAAGCCTGTCCATGAAAAACCCCAATTATACACCCCCAGAAACCTGGCCTTTGCCGGGGGTATTCTTAGTTTTATCGTTGCCTTATTTGTCCCCCAAGGTCTAGGTCGCAACGGACTTTTTATTTTCGCGTATTTCCTGGCTGGTTATGAAGTCATTTTCCAAGCAATCCGCAATATTAAAAAGGGGCAGGTTTTCGATGAGCATTTCCTCATGACCATAGCTACTTTAGGAGCCTTAGCCATTAAGGAATTTCCCGAAGCGGCCTCCGTAATGATCTTTTATCGTACAGGTGAATTTCTCCAAGGTCTAGCAGTTGATCATTCTCGCCGTTCCATCTCCGCTTTAATAGCCATTCGACCAGAAAAAGCACACCG
>JAAZLQ010000394.1 GCA_012799255.1 Bacillota bacterium | reverse complement strand
CCATAACTCCCTCCCCACTTACCTGCTTAAGGTCGCTTATGATTCCCATTATAGCTCTACATATACACAACTGCAAGACAATTTCCTGTAGGAAAACCTCGCATAAAATAAAAGCGAACTGGTAAAATAACCAATTCGCCTCTCCGGTTTTATCTTTTTTAGCAGTCAAAATTTACCGGTGCTGATCCGACCTCAATCGGGTTTCACTTAAGTCTCTTATTGTAATTACAGGCTACCAGCCTTTTGGCCAGCAGATCCTTATCAACGTTAAAACTTTTCTCCGCCTCCTTAGCATTTACCCTGCCAAAATCGGCAGGTCCTATACCGCACCTCAAACTATCAGATCAAGTATCCTCTCCACAGTATTCCGCCGGGCCTGACGCCCTAATTCCATAGCATAGCGGGTGGGGAAGCGCTGCAACTCCCAGCCTGTCCGGTCATCCTTAACAACAGCCACGAAATCGACAAAAACACTGTCAGGCGCCGAATCCCCGTAAGTTTCGATAGTAAAGTCATGTTTTAAACTTCGTTTTTCTGCGGCTTGTTTCTGGGCCTGCTTAGCATATTGAACCATTTTTTCCCGGCCGCGGGCATACTCCTTCTGGATAACCTGCCTCATCCCCTCCATTTTCGCTTCTTGCGCCCGAATCACTGGAAACAACTTGGCCAATCGGACATTTTCCATGCCTTTCACCTTCTCAGCTAGTCTCTCCCACCAGCAATCCCTTAGTCATGGAATTATCTATATTTTATGACATACATTGGCACCTGTAAAGGGGAGAATTACCGGTGCTATGGGAATAGGTAAAACCGCAGACATGAGTTAGCACAATTTTAGCATTTCTCCTCACGGAAGGCGCCCAGTCCCTCCCCGGTTAACCCGGCGGTCAGGCTCACCGGGCCATAAAATAATGCAGCACCAGGCCGTCGAAAACACTACAGGGAATTCACTCCGGCCAGCCGGAGGAATTCCTCCTTGACTGCTGCTAGCCTCTCTCGTGCTTCTTGCTGGGTTTCACCCCGGACACAGAAATAAAACCTGATCTTCGGCTCGGTGCCCGAAGGCCTGGCCATCGCATACCCACCGCCCTGGAAACTGAAGCGAAGCAGATTGGACCGGGGGAGACTTAAAGGATATTCCTGCTCGTCCTCCACCCGCCATCCTTGACCTGACCAGTAGTCCTCCTGACTTACTAAAGGCACACCACCAATGGTGTTTTGATCCAAGGCTCGTAAATTAGCCATAAGGCGGTTGATTTTTTCTTTTCCTTCCAAGCCGGGGAAAGACATGGCTACTTGTTCATCTAAATAGTAACCGTATGTCTGGTAAATCTCCTCCAGTACATCCAGCAGCGTCTTTCCTTCTACCTCCTGGTAGTAAAGGGCTGCTTCCGCCACCAGCGCTGCCGCTTGCACCGCATCCTTGTCCCTGGCATAGGTGCCTGCCAAATACCCGTGGCTCTCCTCAAAACCAAAGAGATAGGTACCGGTTCCCTCTTCCTCCAGGCGTTTAATCTGTTCCCCGATATACTTAAACCCCACTAGCACATCCAGCAATTTGACCCCAAACCCGGCAGCTACTTGAGCAGCCAGATCTGTAGAAACGATACTTTTCATGACGATCCCATCAGAAGGCAGCCTTCCTTGCTTTTGCCGCT
>JAAZLQ010000157.1 GCA_012799255.1 Bacillota bacterium | reverse complement strand
GGGGTAGGTGGCTTTGTGAGGAAAGTCGTTCTCCGGGTAACGTTGACACTGATCTTAGCCTGTATCTTGGCTCTCTCTACAGTACCCTACTGGGTGTCTGCAGTGGGGATCCCCCGTGAGCTAAAGGTTTTTCCTGGTATGGAACTATCAGTCGATTTAAAACCACCGTTTAGCATCCATGATCAAACGGGGTTGGAAGTAACAGGGCTTTTTGATACGGAAAACTTGGGAACTAGCGTTTATCGGGTGAGTTTATTTGGTTGGCTTCCCATAACTGAGCTAGTCGTTGATGTAGTTCCCCTAATTCGAGTTTTTCCTGGTGGTCAATCAATTGGGGTGTTGCTTAGCTCTGAAGGACTAGTCATTAGTGAGCTGGGTGGGGTGGTAGATCTAAATGGCGTGGAGCGCTTTCCTGCGCGAGATGCAGGCATTGAGCCAGGGGATGTTTTGCTTTCCATCGGAGAGTATCCGACGCGCAGGCCAGAGCAGGTGAGTCAGCTTGTTAACTCTTTAGCAGTTGAACAAAAGGTGCTAACCTTGGTAGTGAAGAGAAACAATCGCCATCTCACGATAGAGGTGGAGCCAGTCAAAACTAGGCAGACTAATGTTTTTGGACAGACATCAATGATCTACCTATTAGGTATTCTTTTAGAAGATCCAGCCGCCGGTGTTGGAACGCTTAGTTTTTTCCATCAAGACTCAGGTAGATTTGGGGCTCTAGGTCATACCATCACAGATAGCCTGGGACGCCCCGTGAAGATAGCAAATGGTACTATTGTAGAAGCGTCCATTGATGGGATTCGTTATGGTAGCAGAGGGTCGCCAGGGGAAAAGGTCGGTTTTTTCCACGGGGAGCAGGATGTGTTAGGCACTATTGATTCCAACACCAACCTGGGAATATTCGGTACTTTGGAAGGGGATATGGCCCAGAGTGCATTTGTAGAACCAATTCCCGTGGCATTTGCCCATCAGGTCAGAGTGGGACCGGCAGAAATGTACACAGTGGTAGAAGGAACGAACATAGAACGGTTTTCTGTGGAGATTGTCAAAGTAGTCAACCAAACTAGACCTGGAGAAAAGGGGATGGTGATTGAAGTTACCGATGAACGACTCTTAAGAGAAACTGGTGGCATTGTTCAAGGGATGTCAGGCAGTCCAATTGTTCAGGATGGTTTGTTGGTAGGTGCAATCACTCATGTCTTTGTCAATAATCCAACTAGGGGTTATGCCAGTTTCGCTGAATGGATGGTCTACGAGGCAGGCTTAGGATTGGGCGAAGAATTTCCCGCGAAACAGTCGAGTTCGCGGGAGGTTTTTTTTTTCATGTAGAGAAAGACTTTATTAAAGACATTATTAAGCGTTTTTAAAGTATATTGTTCTAGGGAGAGAGGCCAATGGAGTCAAAAACACTTGTCTTGGGAGTAATTGGTTCGGATGTACATGCAGTGGGGAATAAGATTTTAGAGGTTGCTTTTACAGAAGCTGGCTTTAATGTCGTTAACTTAGGAGTATTAGTATCACAGAAAGAGTTTGTAGAGGCCGCACTAGAAACGGATGCGGATGCTATTATGGTATCATCGCTTTACGGTCATGGTGAAATCGATGTGAGGGGTCTTCGGGATGCCCTGATCGAAGCCGGTATAGGCGATATTTTAATGTATATTGGTGGATATTTGGTGGTGGGAAATCAAGATTGGTCTGAGGTGGAGTCCAAGTTTAAACAATTAGGCTTTGATCGGGTCTATCCTCCAAGTACATTACCAGAAGATGTAATTCCCACTTTGAGGGAAGATCTCGGTATGTAATGGGGGTTTTTTCATGAATGAGAAGATGATCCTGATTGACATCGGGAGCACTTTTACCAAGATTACCGCAGTCAATAGTAGCGAACAAAAAATAATCGCTCAATCGAGCGCGCCCACAACTCCCGAAGACGTGAGTATTGGTCTACACAACGCCCTTGACGGTTTAAGATGGACTAAAGCGGAACTGGATGCCAGCAGAAAGCTGGCCTGCTCTAGTGCAGCCGGTGGACTGCGCATGGTAGCCATTGGCTTGGTTCAGGACTTAACAGCTAAGGCAGCGAAACAAGCGGCTTTAGGGGCAGGGGCGAGGGTCTTAAGTACATATGCATTTCAGTTAACTGAGGCAGATCGGGCAGAAATTGCTGAGTTGAAACCAGATATCATTTTATTAGCTGGTGGTACAGACGGTGGCAATACTGAGAACATTCTTCATAACGCCAAAGTCTTGGCAAGTTTACCTGAAGCAGTTCCAGTGGTGATCGCTGGTAATCGTTCAGTGGCCAGTGAAGTGGCAGCATGCTTTCCAGAAGACTTTAGTACATACATAGCGCCCAATGTAATGCCCCAGATCGGTAAGCTACAAGTTGAACCAGCCAGGGAAGTTATTCGCAAGGTTTTTATGGAGAAGATCATATTCGCGAAGGGGCTAGATAAGGCTAGTCGCTGGATCGATGGAATTTTTATGCCTACTCCAGCGGCTGTGCTGAGAGCAGGCCAACTCTTAAGTGAAGGAACTACAACCAAGAAGGGTTGGGGGGATGTTCTGATCGTGGACGTGGGAGGAGCTACAACAGATGTTCACTCCTTGGGTGCTGGTCTTCCGACCCAGGCTGGTGTGGTTGTCAGGGGCTTACCAGAACCATTTGCCAAACGGACTGTGGAGGGTGACTTAGGTGTTAGAGTAAGTGTCCAATCACTTACAGATGCGGTGAGTGCAGAGGTATTGGCACAGGAGACTGGTTGGACTTTAGAGGCAGTGGAAAACAGGGTTAGATTTCTAAATGACCAGCCAGAGACACTACCTCGAAATGACGAGGAAGCGTTTTTTGACCAAGTTCTAGGACACCAGGCAGTAAAACACGGCGTCGGTCGCCATGTGGGGCACCTCTCTGAACTCTATACTCCATCAGGGTTGGTTTGGATTCAAGAAGGTAAGGATCTTTCAAAAGTCCAAAGGGTGATCGGCACTGGAGGCGTATTAATTAACAGCAGCAATCCCATCGCTATTTTGGAAGGTGCTCAGATGCAACCGGATTTTCCCTTAGAATTGAGACCAAAGGATCCAGGTTATTTTCTTGATGGTGATTACATTCTAGCAGCCATGGGTTTGTTATCCCAGGAACAACCCCATGTGGCATTTGCCATATTAACAGATTCTCTTAACTCTTACGAGCTTGCAAGGAGGGACAAGTAGTTGGGTGAGCAGATTACTCATGACAAACTTGATTGGAATGAACTGAAGGAAGAAAGGGAGCGGGTGTTAGCTGGCTGGTCGACGGGTCAAGAGGTGGATTTAGAAGACGCCTTCCGTTATCACAAAAAGTTGCCCGAAGAGATGAATTTTGGAAAACGGTTGAGACAAGCAAAAGAGGAAGGTCGTACCTTGGCCCAACCCCGGGCAGGCGTTGCTGATCTCAATAGTCACCTCGAGTTGCTCCTGTATTTACAAGATGAGGGTGGGGCAGATCTTTTGCCTACCACCATCGACTCTTACACACGACAAAACCGCTATGAAGAGGCGGAAAAGGGCTTGGCAGAAAGTGTGCTTGAAGGCAGATCTCTACTGAACGGCTTTCCAGCTGTAAACCATGGAGTTGCTAACTGCCGCCGTTTGGTAGAAAGTCTTTCCCGTCCGGTACAGGTAAGACATGGTACGCCCGACGCGCGTTTGCTAGCAGAAATTACTTTGGCTGCAGGTTTTACCGCTTTTGAAGGGGGCGGTATTTCCTACAATATCCCCTACGCGAAGCGTGTACCTTTGGAGGAAAGCATTCGTACTTGGCAATACGTGGATCGCCTCGTAGGGTTTTACGAGGAGCAGGGAATTACGATCAATCGGGAACCCTTTGGCCCCTTAACAGGTACTTTAGTTGCCCCTTGTATTTCTCACAGCGTAGCGGTAATTGAAGCGATCTTGGCTGCCAAGCAGGGTGTCAAGAACATTACTCTGGGATATGGGCAGTGCGGAAATCTAGTTCAAGACGTGGCCGCACTTCAAACGTTAACCATGTTGGCGGAAGAGTATTTGCGGTCGGAGAACTTCTACGATATTGAGATCACCACCGTCTTCCATCAGTGGATGGGTGGCTTCCCCAACGATGAAGCCATGGCTTTTGGCGTTATTTCGCTTGGAGGAATGACGGCAGCTTTAGGAAAAGCGACGAAGGTGATTGTTAAGACGACCCATGAGGCTTTGGGAATTCCCACCAAGGAAGCCAATGCTCAGGGCATTCGTGCTACTAAGCAAGTCTTGAATATGCTCCAGGATCAAGAGTATCCTGAAAATGCACTCTTGGCGGAAGAACGGGAGATTATTTTGCAGGAAACCCGTTCCATCCTGGATAAAACACTAGAGTTAGGAGAAGGGGATTGGGCACTAGGGGCGGTAAGTGCATTCGCTGCAGGTGTTATTGATGTACCCTTTGCCCCAAGCTCGTTTAATGCAGGAAGAACCATGCCTGCCCGCGATAATAATGGGGCTGTGCGTTTCTTGCAGTGGGGAAGTCTTCCTTTCCCCAAGGATATTCAGGATTTCCACCGCTCGAAGCTAGCGGAGCGTGGTAAGGCAGAACAGCGGACCCCAAGCTTCCAGATGGTTATTGACGACATTTACGCAATTGGACAAGGAAGATTGATCGGTCGTCCGCGTTAGGAGATGATGAAGTTGAAAGAACTGAGAGTTTTATCCCCAACAGCCATTTTAGGTTATGGTTTTCCCCTCTCTTCGTTTCAAACCGGGTTGGAGCGGGATCCCCATGTAATTGCTGTAGATGCTGGCTCTACCGATCCAGGACCTTATTATTTAGGAGCCGGGGAGTCCTTTACTCAGCGTGCACCAGTAAAAAGGGACTTACGTTTCTTGATTGAGGCAGCTTTGCAGCGCGAAATCCCACTGATTATCGGGACGGCAGGTGGTTCTGGCGCAAAACCTCATGTGGATTGGAACTTAGCCATTGTAGAAGAAATACTAGCAGAAATGAACACCAAGGCGAAGGTTGCGGTGATCTACAGTGATCTGGATCGCCAGTTCTTAATTGACCAACTGAAGAAAGGGCGTATTGAGCCGCTAGGCCCAGTTGAGCAGTTGACAGAGGAAGACATTCTAGCGAGTTCGAACCTAGTTGCGCAAATGGGTTTAGAGCCGATTATGGAAGCACTAGAACAGGGAGCGGACATCATTGTCGCGGGTAGAGCTTATGACCCGACGGTCTTTGCCGCTTTACCTGTGTTACAGGGCTATGATCAGGCTTTAGCTCTGCATATGGGGAAAATCCTTGAATGTGCAGCAATTGCAGCTACTCCAGGTAGTGGTAGCGACTGTCTTTTCGGGTACTTAGGTAGCGACTATTTTATCCTCGAGGCTCTCAATCCAGAACGGTCCTGTACCAGGCTATCGGTGGCAGCTCACACCCTCTATGAAAAGAGTGATCCCTATTCGCTACCTGGGCCAGGAGGGAGATTAGACTTAACAGAATGCAGATTTGAAGAGTTGCCAGGTGGTAAAGTGAAGGTTTCGGGGACTAAGTTTATTCCCACCGACCGTTACTATCTTAAACTGGAGGGAGCACGCCTCGTTGGTTATCGCACGATTAGTATTGCTGGGGTTCGGGATCCCCTGATGATTAGCCAGATCGATGAGGTGATAGAGAAGGTTAAAGAACGGGTAGCCGATAACTTCCAAGATCTGAAGGATTATAGACTGCACGTCCACTGTTATGGGAAAAATGGTGTTATGGGCCAGTTGGAACCATATCCTGAGCCAGGTCATGAGTTGGGTTTAGTCATTGAAGCAGTGGCACCAACTCAGGAGATCGCGGATACTGTGTGCAGCTTTTTCCGCTCCACCTTGCTCCATTATGGTTACCCAGGACGAAAGTCCACAGCAGGGAATTTAGCGTTTCCGTACTCGCCTTCAGATACATCCACGGGGGCAGTCTATCAATTTAACGTCTATCATTTACTCGAGGTTGACGACCCGAAAGCCCTATTTCCAGTTAAGCTAGGGGGGAGTGAGTTATGAGATACGTCAAAGATGTTGCTTTGGTGATCCGTAGCAAAAACGCTGGTCCCTACGAGTTAACCTTGGATTTGATGTTCCCAGACGCAGAAACGTACGATGAAGTGAGGCAGAGCATTACTAAGGAGAAAATTGCCGCCCTATATAAAATTGATGAGAGCAAAGTACTTTCAATAGTGCATTTTGCTCCAGCGCATGCCGTAAAAATCACCATTGTACGTCCACGGGCTTCGGGTGATTTAGGTGAGACAGATGTCTATGGCGCCCAGCAACACACACCATTGTTTGACCTAACATACTAAAAGGAGTGTTGACATGAGAATCAAGGATGTCGTTTTGTCGAAGGGATTAACTGGTTTTTACTTTGATGATCAAAAGGCAATTCGCTTAGGCAATTATACTGAAAACGGACTTGCCTACGATGGCGATCCGGTTACCCCTGGCTTTAAAAGCATTCGCCAACCAGGTGAGAGTGTTTCCGTACAACTGGTCCTAGATGATGGCCAAGTTGCCTATGGAGACTGTGCCGCGGTGCAGTATTCAGGGGCAGGCGGACGTGACCCGCTATTTTTGGCTGATGAGTATATTCCTCAAATCGAAAAATATGTTGTACCTGTTTTGAAAGGGCGCGAGTTGACTTCTTTCCGTGCCTTAGCTGAAGAAGTGGACAAGCTAACCAATGATCAAGGTCAACCCTTGCACACAGCCATCCGCTATGGGGTTAGCCAAGCGATTTTAGATGCAGTTGCCCGCAGTAAACATGTGACAATGACAGAGGTTATTGTAGAAGAATATGATCTGGAACTCATTCCTGAGCGGGTACTGATTTTCACCCAATCAGGCGATGATCGTAAGATGAATGCAGATCGGATGATTATCAAACAGGTGGACGTACTTCCCCATGGTCTTTTTAACAATATCAATAAGTTAGGAAAGAATGGCGAACACCTGAGAGACTACTTGGTCTGGTTGAAGAAGAGGGTCCAGGAACTGAAGACGGATCCAGATTATTTGCCAGATTTCCATGTTGACGTTTATGGAACGATCGGCGAAGCATTCGACAATGATCCAAAGAGAATTGGCGATTATTTGAAGGAAGTTGCAGAACTAGTCGCCCCTCACCGCCTGGCCATTGAAGGACCAGTAGATTGCGATTCGCGGGATGAGCAGATCAAGCTCATGGCTGAACTTAGAGAATATGTTGATCAAAATAACATTCCTGTTCAGTATGTCGCAGACGAATGGTGCAACACCCTGGAGGACATTAAAGCCTTTACTGATGCAAAAGCTGGTCATATGATCCAGATTAAGGCGCCCGACCTTGGAGGAATCAACAACTCAGTTGAGGCGGTAATTTATTGTCATGAGAACGGCATTATTCCATATCTTGGTGGGACCTGCAACGAGACGGAACGTTCCACCCAGGTTTGTATGCAAGTTGCCATTGCTACCCAGCCACGGCAGATCCTTTCTAAACCAGGTATGGGAGTCGACGAGGGCTTATCCATTTGCCTGAACGAAATGAATCGTGTAGTAGCATTGTTGAAAAGCAAAAATCGCTAGGGGGATGAGTATTGAGAGTAATCCATTATGAAGACATAGTCGCCCAGGTAAAGACGCTCTGTCTGGACGCGAACTGCAATTTACCTGCAGATGTCTTCGAAGCTCTAGTTAAGGCTCAAGAAGACGAAGCATCACCACTCGGGCAAAATGTCTTGGATGTCATTTTGGAAAATGCTCAAATCGCCCGAGAAAAGAAAATGCCCCTCTGCCAGGATACTGGTATGGTCGTGGTGTTTGCAGAGGTTGGTCAAGAGGTGCGCATTGAGGGCGGACTGTTAAGTGATGCGGTAGATGAGGGCGTCAGACAGGCTTACGAAGAAGGCTATTTTCGCAAGAGCGTCGTGGCTGATCCCATCGAACGCGTAAACACTAAGGATAACACACCGGCAGTTTTACATGTGTCCTTGGTTGCTGGAGACCAACTGCGCTTGATTGTTGCTCCCAAAGGTTTTGGTAGCGAGAACATGTCTGCTCTCAAGATGCTCAAACCCGCCGAAGGAGTTCAGGGAATTAAGGACTTTGTGGTTAAGGCAGTGAGTGAGGCTGGTGGCAATCCTTGCCCGCCTATCATTATTGGTGTGGGCATTGGGGGAACGATGGAGAAAGCCGCGCTATTGGCCAAACGGGCTGTTCTTAGAAAGGTGGGCTCCAAGCATCCTAAGCCGCATCTTGCGAAGTTGGAAGAGGAACTGCTGGAGTTAGTAAACAAAACCGGAGTAGGACCACAAGGATTCGGTGGGACACAGACTGCATTGGCTCTGTTCGTGGAAACCTATCCTACTCACATAGCAGGGTTGCCTGTGGCAATCAACATCAACTGCCATGTGGCGCGCCATGTCGAGGCGGTGTTGTAATGTATTATACTACGCTTGTTAAAGCAGTTTATTATGCACCACGGGGCAGACAGCGTTTGATGCATTTAGGAATGCTGATTGCCCAGCGTTACTTGCGGGCAGAAGACCTTTTGATTGGTATCATGGGTGATGCTGGTGCTGGCAAATCGTTGATTATCCGGGGTATGTTTCCTGGACTCGTGTTAACGAATGATGATGATGGCGTGAACGTGCGTCCGTTACCTGTATTGGAAGATGCTGAGAACGATTATTTTCGAACTCACACTTATCACCTTGATGTCCGTTTTGAAATGGCCTTTACCCAGCTTTGGGAGCTAGCAGATGCGGTAAAAAAGGCGATCTCTGCTGGCAGGCGTGTGGTTGTTGAACATTTTGAGCTGCTTTATCCTCTGCTAAACGTGAATGCGGAAATGCTCATTGGTATCGGGGAAGAAGTTGTGGTCACAGTTCCAACCCTCTTTGGGCCTTTTCCTGCCGAAATAGCAGAACAGGCGTATGAATCACTGGTCTATCGCAAGATGGCCCACAGTGCAGAAGACTTGACAGGAATTGTTTTTGAGCAAATGGGTTTCGAACCTCCTACCTTCCATAGCGACGTGCGTAGGGGCTTCGTAATTGAGTTCGCGCGCAAGCCCGAGGTGGACTTAGCCGAAGTGGAACGACGAGTGCTGGATTACATCGAGCAAGATCTACCGATCAGCTTCTTCAATGAAGGTACCATCTTGATCGGTCAAGAAAAACTAGAGTGTTCGGGACCAAGAATTCACATGTCATCGACGGGAAAAATAGAAGGTTTTCGCTTGGATAAGAACTTCCACTATTCACCTATCACCAAGACTTTTCTTTTGGCTGGGCGAGTAGGATAAGGGGGATCTGGGATGATTCGAGTTTTGCATGTCGGCCACAGTGACACCTTTCGCGCGGAGGTGGGCACTTACCTCGGCAGGCTGAAGGACTTTCAATATAGGGGAACAAGTGACAGTTTCGACCTCTTGGAGACAATAGAACGGGAGGGACCACACGTTGTTCTCCTAGATTTTAAACTCGATCCAGGTGGGGGATTTGTAACGCTCAGGGAGATCCGAAAGAAGTGGAAATCGGATCAAGTGGCAGTTGTTTTATTTTCTGATACGCCCCTTGGTGAGCTTTTGATGACGGAGGCAGCCGATGCTGGGGCAGATTACGTAGTGTTGCTTCCAGTAGATTTGGTCATCTTGGAGAAGCGAATTAGACAATTGATTAGAAAAGCGACTGTTATTCCGCACAAGGAGCTGACTTTAAAGCAAGTTAAGGAGATCTGTACCGCATACTTTGAACGGATGGGAGTACCTCCCCATTTCGATGGGTATCGCTATCTAGTGGAGGGGATCTGGTTGGCCTCGCTCCATCCTGCTTGGTTGACCTCAGTAACTCAGCATCTCTATCCAGCCATAGGTCAGCGATTCAAAGTTAGCGGAGCCCAAGTGGAACGGGCGATGCGTTATGCGATCGACGTAACTTGGGCGAGGGGAAATATTGACCAACTTTATCAGATTTTCCCTTATGTACGTGAGAACAAGGGAAAGCCTACTAACTCAGTTTTCATTGCGAAAATGGTGGATTTGGTAGGTTTAGAGGTTGAGCGTACTGGCTAAAGGGGCTCCCAAAAGACCATACTAAAAGAGACGGTTGATACCGTCTCTTTTTTGCTGGATGGGGAGTGGAGGTATGCGAGGGAAAGTCAGACTCGGTAAGCGCACGAAAGAGTTGGCGACAGTATTGCAACCACAGGAGATAGCCGTTATTGCTCATGAAGACCTTGATGCAGTGGGGGCAGTCGGGCTAATTGAAGCCGGTGTGCTGGCAGTCATTAATGCCTGCCCTTCTTTGACCTGCCGTTACCCCAATCTCGGCCCCCGTCTCCTGCACGAACATGGTGTACCCCTCTTGGACAATGTGGGAGAGCAGATCTTTGACCTGTTACACGATGGCGATCTCGTGGAGATTAGCGGGCGGAAGGTATTAAAAGATGGTCAAGTTATTGCCGTTGGGACGATTGTTACTAGGCATATGGTGGAAACAAGGGAAGAATTAGCTCAGCACAACTTATCTCAGGAGCTAGAGCGGTTTGTCGCTAACACCTTGGAGTACGCTTCCAAGGAAAAGGATGTGATTTTGGGAGAGTTGTCCTTCCCCAAGCTTAAAGTAGTGTTGCGCGGAAAACCTGTAGTTGTGGTGGTGCGCGGGGTTGGCTATCAGGAGGACCTAATGGTACTCACCCCCTTTATCCAAGAAACCAAGCCCATCATGATCGGTGTTGATGGAGGTGCTGATGCTCTCTTGGCTTTCGGACACAAGCCACATATTATTATTGGGGACATGGATAGTGTTACTGATGAGGCCTTACGTTGCGGTGCGCAGGTGATCGCACACGCTTATCCTGATGGTCGTTGTCCTAGTGAAGAGCGCCTAGCCAACCTTGGTCTAGGGTTCCATGTTGTACCAGCGCCAGGAACCAGTGAAGATCTAGCATTGCTTTTGGCACATGATCAAGGAGCCGAACTGATTGTCCTAGTGGGCTCCCATTCCAATATGATCGATTTCTTAGAGAAGGGTCGTCGCGGTATGGCGTCAACTTTTTTGACCAGGCTGAAAATCGGCCCCATACTTTTAGATGCGAAAAAGGTAAGTGAGTTATACCGCCCAAGTGCCCGGATTAGTGTGATCCCAGTGATACTAGCGGCTCTTATCCCTATTTTGCTTTTCGTGGGAATCGCTTCTCCTTGGCGTCATTATGTACGCTTGTTATGGCTCCAGTTACGGCTAATTGCGGGGTGGTTATAATGAATTTTGGTTTTAGATATCACCTTGCTTCTTTGATGGCTGTGTTCTTCAGTCTTATCCTGGGTATTCTAATTGGAGGAGCGCTTTTTCCTGATCATGTCCTAGTAGAAGAACAAGCTTCACTCATCACTGAGTTAGAAGAACGACTTAAAGACGTTCAGTCGAGTTTAGTGGCGCTGCAAACAGAAAAGGACTTTTCCTCCCTGGCGTGGAGTAAACTCCGGGATAGCATTTCAAGAAACCGACTAACGGCGAGAACTGTCGTTTTGGTGGATTCCGAACCTAAGGGAGATAGTCCGTTGGTCTCCACATTGCGCTTAGCAGGGGCAGAAGTAAAGGAAGTAACTCTAGACAAGATCGAAGATGTTCTAGCAGATGAGGATATGTCCTTTGTATTTTGGCTTTCTGAAAGAGAGCTATCTCCTGAATTACAAGGGATAGTACAGAAGTTAGCGGGAACAGGTGCCCACCTTTGCTTTGTTTGGGGTGGAGAAGTTGAACCTAGCCTTAATTCGTTGCCCGCTAGTCTGCAGGTAGACGGCGTTGACACTGCTTTGGGAGAAGTGGCCTTATTACTTGGTCTGATTAACCGCGATCATGGACATTACGGCGTGCAGAAAAACGCCCAGGGCTTGTTCCCATGAGGATAGTAGCCTTAATTCCAGCCTTTAATGAGGAGAGTCATATCGTCCAGACTTTAACTGCAGTGGAGAAAATCAAACTTGTTGAGGAAATTGTGGTAGTTAACGACGGATCTGTGGACGATACCTTAGCTTTAGCTCTCCAATTTCAGAAAAAGGCTTCAGTAAAAACAACCGTTCTCAATCAAGCGGAAAACCAAGGTAAGGGTGCGGCCTTAAACTATGGTTTAGCCAATGTAGCGGCTGACATTTACCTCCTACTTGATGCTGACCTCGGTGACACCGCGGTTTTGGCGGTAGACCTGTTAGAACCAGTACTTACAGGGGAGGCCCAGATGAGCATTGCTCGCTTTGTAGCAGGCCAGAGCTCAGCTAAATCCAAGATGGGGTTTGGTGTAGTGCGCCGCACTGCGGTTTTGGGGGTTAGGTTGTTAACTGGGGTCAGAGTTTCTAGCCCTCTATCGGGGCAGAGGGCTGTCAAATCAGAAGTTTTACAATCTATCGGCCAACTTCCTACCGGTTTTGGAGTTGAAGTAAGTTTGACAGTGGGTGCCCTACATCATGGGTTTCAAATCGTGGAGGTTCCACTTGCCATGAAGCACAGGGCATATGGACGAGGTTTTCAGGGATTTAAGCATCGCGGGCAGCAAATGATCCATGTCTTACAGGCACTATGGAGCTGTTGGAAAAAGGGGTGGCACCAATGATCTGGTTCTTAGCATCTGCAGTACTGTCCTACATAAGTGTACCAGTTTTGCTTCCGGTTTACGCTGGACAGGTTAGACAGAATTACTTAGGTGAACAAGTACCCACCGGATTAGGTACTGCTTTTATTCTTCCGTCCGTCTTGGTGCTAATCATTTTGTCTGGAGGAGAAAATAAAGGTTTATGGTTAGCACTACTCTTGCTCCTTTTTTCTATTTTCGGGTTACTAGATGATACTTTGGGCGGAGCTGAGCAAAAGGGGTTTCGAGGACATTTCAGTCAGCGTACTCTTTCGACGGGGGCCCTTAAGGCCTGGGGCGGTGGGATAGCTTCGGTGGTTGTATCAGCACAATTCGGCACTGGTGTGCTCGATGTACTCATCAGCGCGGCTTTAATTGCCTTGGCTGCAAACTTCCTAAACTTACTTGACCTTAGACCGGGTCGAGCGGGGAAAGCGTTTTTTGTGTTGGGTTTTCCGTTACTACTGTTTGGTGGTCAAACTCTCCAAAGCGTCAGCGTTGTATTATTGGCTGTGTTAGGGTATCTGCCTTGGGATCTTAAAAGAAAGGCCATGATGGGTGATACTGGCGCCAATCCCTTGGGGGCCACCCTAGGCTATTTTGCAGCCTTACACTTTCCCGTGTTTGCGAAAGTTGTTTTACTCACAGTGCTGGCCAGTTTGAATATTGTAGCCGAGAAGGTGTCCTTTTCTAGAATTATTGAGTCAAACCGTTTTTTACAATTCCTGGATCGTTTAGGACGCTGAAGGAAAACTGGTCGTAATGTGGAATACTAGAGCAGACTTTTAACCTATTAGGAGAGAAGAGATGCGCAATATACTAATTATTCTAGGGGCTTTGATCCTGTTCTTTTCCATGGCTAGTGCCGATTCTTATCCTACTTATACCGTAAAACCTGGGGATACTCTCTATGATATTTCCATCGCCCATGGTATTTCCTGGCAAGAACTAGCCAGTCTCAATAAGATCAAAGATCCAACAACTATGCAGGTAGGTACCCAGCTGCGTCTTCCAGATCATGCTACGCTTAAGACGCAGAAGGAAGGGTATGTTATTGAAATAACTGCTAAGGAAAAGGAGCTTCTGGCACGGGTAGTATGTGCCGAAGCGAGGGGAGAGTCCTTTGAGGGACAAGTTGCTGTGGCCGCCGTAGTTATTAACAGGGTCAAAAGTAATAGGTTTCCCAACTCAGTATGGGAGGTGTTGCACCAATCAGGTCAGTTCACTCCTGTGGAGCAAGGTACGCTTCCGCACAATGCCAGTGTATCATGCATTGATGCGGTTGAGCGGGCCCTGAGGGGTGATGATCCCACTGGCGGTGCTTTGTTTTTCTATAACCCTGTAACAACTCAAGCCGCGGATTATTGGGCAACTAAACCTGTGATCAAGAGGATTGGTAATCATAACTTTGCACTCTAGGTGAATAGGATTTACCTAGAGGTGATGTCATGCGTGTCTTTGTCTTCAAGGTAAAGTGGTGGTATGTGTTTGTAGTTCTTGCTGTGGCGTTTATTAGCGTTGTTCCAAAGATTCGAACTCCGCTAATAGTATCGGTTATGTCACGGGGCCGTCTGGTGCCAATCTATGATGTTCACACCACAGAAAAACGGGTAGCCATATCCTTTGATGCCACTTGGGGAACTGAACTGACAGATGAGATTCTGGAAATACTAGAGACACATCAAATCACTACCACGTTCTTCTTAGCGGGGAACTGGGTCGATAAGCATCCAGATTATGTGGTGAAGATAGCTGCAGCAGGACATGAAATAGGAAATCATAGCTACTCACATCCGCATATGAACTCTCTGAGTGAGCAAGGAATTGCCTATGAGCTTCAGAAAAATGAACACATGATCAAGGATCTAACGGGACAAAGGACAACTCTTTTCCGTCCTCCTTTTGGAGAATATAATAATCAGGTTATTACTGTGGCATCTTCTTTGGGATACCACACTATTCAGTGGTCGGTTGATTCTCTTGATTGGAAAAACTTAAGTAGCAATCAAATATATGATCGTGTAATGAGCCAGATTAAGCCAGGCTCTATTGTACTTTTCCACAATGCAGCCCCAGGAACCCCTGGGGCTATTCGGCGTCTTATTCCAGATTTACTAGCCCAGGGGTATGAGATTGTCAAGGTTTCAGAGTTATTACATCAGGGAGACTTCTATATCGACCATGCGGGAACCCAGCGTCCCGGAAAAGGAGGCAACTGAGCTTGATTATTACAAAAAGGGCTATTATTTGGGCCGTTGCGATTCTGTTAGTGTTGGCGGCGGCTTTCTCATTTCCAACCCTCCACAATCTGGTTAAGCGCACTCTGTATGGGGTAAAAAAGGGGGTAACCCTGGAAGGGCAGCGGGTAGAAGGATTGCTCAAGGAAGAGCTCTACGATGTGGTGGCAAGTCTGGCTGAGAGTTTTTATGTAGAAGCTAGCAATGCCAGTCATGATTGGCAAACCGGGGAAATAACACCAGAGGTAATCGGTCAAGTCGTTGACGTGGAAAGCACTATTGCCGCACTTCTCGATGCGCCTGCTCATGCAAGCGTGGAGTTGGTAACAGTAGTCGTTTTGCCTTCAATTACTCGCGAGCATTTTCAACCCTATTATCGGGGGCCTACTTCAGAACCAAGGGTCGCGCTCATGATTAATGTGGATTGGGGTGATGAGTTTATCCCGGGCATGCTCGAAGTACTATCTGAGAATGACGTTACCGCTACGTGGTTTCCAACTGGTAGGTGGGTCCAAAACTCGCCTGACCTTGCCAAAGCTATTGCCCAAGCTGGCCATGAAATAGGAAATCATGGGGGGTGGCATGGTATGGCTAGTCAAATGAGCCGCACAGAAGCTGCACGGCTCATTCAGGAAGGCGAAGATCTTATTTTGCATGTAACGGGTCAACGACCTCTCGTGTTCGCTCCTCCCGCGGGCGACTTTAACAAAGAAACGGTGGCAGTTGCAGCCGAGTTAGGCTATAAGACGGTCTTATGGACTATAGATACGGTTGATTGGCAAAGACCAGCTCCCACTACCATCATTGATCGAGTGATTGGCAAAATTAGTAATGGAGCATTGATCCTGATGCATCCTACGCAGCCGACTCTAGAAGCCCTCCCTGTGATTTTAGACCACTTGGCTAACCGAGGCTTTCAGTGTGTTACGGTGAGCGAGCTACTATCCGACTAAGGAAGCGAGCGTTGCCCATAACTCAGGATCTTCTTGTCCCAAGTCTTGAAGAGCAATACCTCCCAAGTTGTACTTAGAGATCAGTTCCAGTTTGTATTTTAGACTATAACGGTTTTCAAACCAGACTTCATGACCATTCCCATACTGGAAAAACGGTGACATGGAATCTGGATCCCACCTTACATTGGCTCCTTGTCGGGCAGCCAATTGCAGTACTTCATCGTGGGAGAGTTCTTGAGCTACACCAGTTCTGGCCCAGTCTCGACCTGAGGTGGTAAGGGCTAAAACTAACCGACTTGTTTCAACTTGCTGGATCACTTCCTTAACCATGGCCTCCACGTGGGGTAAGGGAGCCAAAGGAGCCGATACCTCTAGGCTGGCAGCGGTCTGCAATACAATGTAGTCCACTGCAGTGCTTGCAGCCCGGTAATCAATACTTGGATCCCAAGGAATAGCCAAGAGAGTCTTGAACCCCTTCGCCCGAAGTTCACTCGCTAGTGTCCTGAGAAACTCGAAGAGTTGGGGCTGTTCAGTACCGGGCAAGTAGGTGAGTTCAACAAGTAATCCCTTGAGACCCCACTCCTCGACCGATCCGATGAGCTGATTGATGCTATTTTGCTGTAGATAGGCGTTGTTTAACAGCCGGTCGGGATTTGATGGTACATGGAGATGGGCATAGGTCTCCAGTTCTTGATTTCCAGCAAAGTAAAGACTGCGCCCCATTTCTGCAGGATCGAAATTGGTCACGAGTCCACCATAACTATCGAGTTCCCACCCGAAAGGTGAGACACTGGTCAATTGGGATCCATGATCAAGTAAGCTCCCATAGGCTGGTGCTCCTGGCGTGTATAAACCTAGGATTACATGATCTTGTTCTTCGCGTTGGACCGCTACCTGGGTTACAGAGTATTCGGGAACCCAGCCAGTTGGTCCTACGCTAGGACGAATCTTGTACCAACCTGGAGAGTAATCAAGAAGGATAAGTTCTTCAGTGTTCTTGTGCACTGTTCCAATTGCTTCTGCTTCGTTGGAGGGACCACTGCGAACTGTGACACTATCTGCCACGACTTTTCCGCCTTGTCCAAACACTTGATAAGACTGTTGTGTCATTGGGGTATCCAGGGGTTGAACTGTCTGCCCTGTACCTCCGCCAAGAAGGCTGCTCAGGTAAAACAACATGGATAAAATGGCAACGATGATACCTTGGTCCACAAAAAGCCCCCCTTTCTGGTCTTCTGAATCTATGGTATCATAGTCGTATCTAAAATTCAGTGGAAAGATAAGCGCGATCTGGTTAGTATGACCAGCTTGTGCAGGAGGTTTACATGTACCAAAGAACAGTACTACCCAATGGGATTAGGATAATCACAGAGCATTTGCCTTATTTACGCTCAGCTACTTTAGGGGTGTGGTTTGAGGCGGGCAGTAGGGATGAAGAGGCGCATCAAGGGGGAATTGCCCATTTCATCGAACACATGATGTTTAAGGGGACCCCAAACTACTCTGCCAGAGATATTGCCGAGATCATGGACAGGCGTGGGGGAGACCTCAACGCCTTTACCGGCAAAGAACAGACTTGTTATTACTTTAAGGTCCTGGATGAGCACTTTCAGGTGGCAGCGGATTTATTACAAGATATGTTGCTTAATTCTTTGTTTTCACCTGTGGAAGTGGCTAAGGAAAAGAATGTTGTTTTAGAAGAATTGCACATGTACGAAGACTCGCCAGAAGAACTTGTACACGACCTGTTTGCGACTGTACTTTGGCCCCATGATTCTTTGGGCAAGAGCATTCTGGGATCAGAAGACACCATTGCTAAGTTTTCTCCCGTTTTGATCCATGACTATCTAGCCAAGAACTATACTGCTAATCGGATGGTCATTGCCTGCGTTGGGAACATTGCCCATGGACAGGTGGTAGAGCAGTTTGCCCCAGCCTTTTGTTCATTGCCTCAAGGGTCAAACAGACCGCTAGCTAAGCCATGCCCTGAAGTGCGTGGAAAGCAATTTGTGGAAAAGGATGTTGAGCAAGTACATCTCTGTCTAGGTGGGCCTGCCCTATCACGGCTAGATAATCGTCGATATGCCCTGCATCTACTGGATGCGATGATCGGAGGGGGAATCAGTTCTCTGCTCTTTCAGGAGCTAAGAGAGGAACGGGGGTTAGTGTATAATACTTACTCTTTCAGTTCTTTCTATCGAGATGTGGGTTTGATTGGGGTTTACGCAGGTTTTCGTCCCCAGAACTGGGCTGAAATCTGGGATGTGCTCTCCGGGCTGCTTAAGGAAATACCGACGCTGATCACAGCAGACATGCTCGAAAGGGCTAAAGGACAGCTAACAAGTGGCCTCCAGTTATCCTTAGAGAGCACCAGTAATCGTATGTTTAGGCTGGCCAAGGGAGAAATGGATTTTGGTCAGGTAATCACGCCGGATGAGGTGATGGACCACATCAGGAAGGTAACCTATGCAGATGTAATTGAACTAGCGGGCACGCTTTACAATCTAGACAGCTGGAGCTGGGCAGGACTTGGACCCAGTCATTTTGCGAAGGGGGATGTACCATGTCAAATGATATGTTAAGGGAGATTTTCCGTTTGCAGCAGAGCTTTGATCAGGCTGTTGTTGAAAAACGGGGTTTGCAGTACAGTAAAGAGGTTTGGATACAAAAGGAAGTCCTGGCCATTATCTCGGAATTAAGTGAAATCCTAGATGAAGTGAACTTTAAGTGGTGGAAGGATGCCAAGGAGATTGACCAGGAGCGTCTTACCGAAGAAATTGTGGATGTACTCCATTTTTTCATAAGTATGTGTCTTAAGGCAGGGATTGGTCCGGACGAGCTTTACCATGCTTATGTTCGGAAGAATCAAGAGAACTTTTCGCGGCAAGAAGGAAAGTCGGATCGGGAAGGATATGCCTGGAAAAAATAGTCTGTTTATGTTATAATATTCTCACTCCGCGCCCAGGGAGATGTCCAAAAGGAGAGTGTTTCTTTTTGAACATGCGCGGGGTTTTTTTATGTGCATTATTAGTGACTGTCGCAACCAGTGTGGCTGCTGCCGAGGTTGAACATGAACTTACTGGTTCAGTAGGAACACATGATTCTGTCTGTAAGTTAAGCATAGACTTTTTGGAGAACTGGTCTTATCTAGATCTACGTTGGGGACTTGATCTGAACCTTCGACCTACGGATGGTGTCCGAGTGGATGACAGATGGCAAATTCGAGCTTTGCTATGGGATAGGATCGACTTTATTGTCAATCATAATCTTGATCACTACACTACCTCTGATCGTTTTCGCTTGATCAACAAGAACAACTACAGTGAAGAAACCTATTCAGTAGGTGTTTACACTGACCAAATGCACTTGGGTTTTCTGAAAAACGTCCCACTGAAGAATCTAGATTCAGTGGATGCGCTTTTTTGCTCTAGTGAGCTACATCTACGAAACCTTCTAGTAAAAACCCTCCAACTCAGGTTTGCAGGGAGGAAGGAGAGCGGTGTGGCTCACGTAATTGAAGGGATAGCAAGCTGGGGTTATTGGAAGTTGGGTGCTGCCTTAGGTTCCCAGACCAATGGTGCGGGAGTAGACAGTCAAGGATCTGTCCTTGAGCTCAAGCGCGAAGGGCGAGGTTTCGAAACAGAGCTCGTTCTGCATAAAATCGATCCGGGCTTTCTAAGTCCCCTAGCCAAAAGTAATAAATACACTCCAAATAGGGTTGGGTGGCAGTTTAAGACAACTGTTCCGCTGGCCGGTTTAGACGTGGGTTTTAACATTAGACGCCAAACCAATCTGGACAGGACAAGAAAGTATCCTCAGCGGTCTTGGGAGTTTAGTTCAGTAGAGAAGAACACTAGCCTAGAGTGGCGTTTGGAACCAAATCCAGCCTTTATTCTCCGTTATAGCAAAGGGGATAATCAGGTTAGAGTAGATCCCCTAAACTATAGTTTTCGATATGACACCAAGCTATCTGCTGCCAGTTGTAGCATGCGCTTTGATGGAGAACGGATGATTGCCCGTCTAGAAATAAGGTTCGAAAACCTGCTGGATTGGCGTGCGATCGGAAAGTATGATTTTTTGACTGCCCGTTCCCATTATTCTGTTATGGTGCGTTACGGTGATGATGGTAAGTACCTGCAAATTGACATAGGCGAATATGATCGGGGGAGTATGACCTCAGGTTTTAGCAACCCTTTTAGTTTTTGCATAACATGGGGGTGGAAGTTCTAGTCACGTGAGCCTAAACATATGCTAAGCCGAGGTGATGGTATGCGGTATTCTGAGTTGTCTGGCAAGGAGATCGTGTGCATCGATGAAGGGATCAGACTTGGAGTCGTAGACCATACCGACCTGATCATCAACTTACGTACCGGTGAGGTCCAATCAATTGTGATACCTTATGGTAATCGTTGGTTTCGCCCCAAGTTGATTGTTATTCCTTGGCGTGGCATAAAAAAGATTGGCCGGGATTTAATTATCGTTGATCTTACTACTGCGGAAGACTATGGCGAGGTGATGAAAAAAATAGAAGAAAAAGCGAGTTGGAATAAGCCCCCTTTTTTTGGGTAAGCTAGACTCAAGATATCGAAAGGGGGAATTTTATTGTCAACTGTGATCGGCGTCTTTAATGATATTTCAACTGCAGAAGATGCAGTAAAGGCTCTGAGAGATAAAGGGTTTAAAGATAACGAGATTTCCATTGTGGCCAGGGATGACCAGAAGGGCCAGAACCAGAAGACTGATATGGAAGTAGGAGGGGACATGGGTACCGATTCTATCGCTGACGGCACCACCTGGGGTGGAGCGTTAGGAGGAATGGCGGGCCTTTTGGCAGGTGTGGGAGCCTTGGCAATACCCGGGATTGGTCCCATTGTGGCAGCTGGTCCCCTAGCAGGGGTGTTGTCTGGTGCGGTAACAGGTGGAGTAGCCGGGGGATTAATTGACTTGGGTATTCCAGAAGAAAGAGGGCGCCAGTATGAGGAAAATCTGAAGCAAGGTGGCGTTCTTGCGGTTATAGAAACAAGTGATGATAAAGCCAGCGAGGCCAGTTCCATATTGAGACAAAATGGGGCCAAAGATGTGGAAGCACATGGAGGCAAGAATACGTAGATTGATTGATGAAGAGGCTGCCAGCAGGTGGCCTTTTTTTATTGCCCCAGTCGTTTGCAGGAAAGTTTCAACTGAATATAGAATCAACAGGAATGGCTACAGAGGAGGGAAGAAAGATGCGAGTTATAGTTAATGGAGTTAATGGTAAAATGGGTCAGGAAGTCTGTAAAGCAGTAAAAAACGCCGCCGATCTAAACCTCGTGGCCGGAGTAGATCCAGCTGGTAGGGAACGGGATGATTTGAAGGTATTCACCAGTTTGGCAGAGGCTTTACAAAAGGTAAATGCCGATGTTGTGGTTGATTTTACCACCCCTCAAGCGGTGGGGGAGAGCATGGAGATTTGCTTGGCGCACAATGTACCAATGGTTATTGGTACCACTGGTTTTACTGAGCAACAGCTTAAGGAATGGCAAACAAGGGCACTTCAAGAGAACTGGAAGGCCATTATCGCGCCAAACTTTGCTATTGGCGCAGTCTTATTGATGAAGTATGCCAAAGAAGCGGTTGCTTTTTTTGAGCACGCCGAGATCATTGAATATCATCATGCACAAAAATTAGATGCTCCCTCAGGAACAGCCTTACGGACTCGAACATTGATGGAAGAAGTACATGAGCGAGAAATCCCTATCCACAGTGTGCGCCTTCCGGGGTTAGTGGCTCACCAGGAGGTAATCCTGGGATTACCAGGTCAAACGTTGACCTTGCGGCATGACTCAACAAATCGAGAGTGTTTTATGCCAGGGGTACTCTTGGCGATCCGTAAGGTTTCTCAGATTAAAGGAGTAGTTGTTGGATTAGAACACATTCTCTTCACCGGAATATAGTACTATTGAGTTTCGGTGAGGAGGGCTGGTCATGGCAAGTCAGCTTTCAGGTATACCCATAGCCATGTTGGGATGCGATCAACGGGAAGTTGATCTGGCTGTGGCGTTAGTTGGTTGTGGTGCAGATTTACGCCTTGTGGGTTTCCCCGAACAGGGAGAGTTGAAGCGAGCATTGCATTTTGCTAACGCCAAGGAAGCTGTACACGACGCCAAAGCGATTATCGCTCCCATGAGTAATACTGATGCCGCAGGTTGGATTCGGGCCAGTATGGGGAGTGGAGAGGTAGCTATTAATCTGCCAGAGGTTTTACCCTTGGTTCCGGCTAAGACCCCATTGTTAATAGGAGTTGCCAGACCCGTGATTAAGGGACTAGCAACGCAATACGATCTAACTCTTGTGGAAATGGCCGAGATCGATGAGATTGCAATCTTAAATTCAATACCAACAGCCGAAGGCGCTATCCAGGTTGCCATGGAAAACACCGCCATTACTATCCATCGCTCTCGGTGTCTCGTGTTGGGGTTGGGTCGTTGTGGAACTACCTTGGCTAAGACTTTGGTCGCTTTAGGAGCACGGGTAACAGTAGCCTCACGTTCCGACGCAGATTTAGCTCGGGCGGTGGTCATCAACTGCGAACCCTTGCCCTTAAGTGCTCTGAACACCAGGACAGATTTCGATATTATTTTCAACACAATTCCTGCATTGGTTCTGCCGCGCTCTTATCTGAGACTTCTAGATTCAGAAAGTGTTATCATAGATATTGCGTCTGGCCCCGGTGGCTGCGACTTTATTGCAGCAGAGCAACTTGGCTTACGGGCAATTCACGCACTTTCGCTTCCAGGGCAAGTTGCACCAAGAACAGCGGCAGAGATTCTAATAAATACAATTCCTCACCTGCTCCAAAAACTGCTAGGAGAGGAAATATCATGACTCTAAGAGGTAGGAACATCGGGTTTGCTTTGACTGGTAGTCATTGCACTTATGAGGAAATTTGGCCACAGCTCGAAAAGATCAAACAAGCGGGGGCGGAAATTTACCCCATAGCTTCAGAGACAGTTTTAAATACGACAACACGTTTCGGGATAGGAACGGAGATTGTTGCGCATTTTGCAGAGCTAGCAGGTAGATCGGTGATTACTACGATTGTGGAAGCAGAACCCCTGGGTCCTAAGAAGTTGCTCGATTGTCTGATCATTGCACCCTGTACTGGTAATAGCTGTGCCAAGTTAGCTAATGCCATTACCGACACCGCAGTGCTCATGGCTGCTAAAACGCAGCTTCGTAACGGAAAACCCTTAGTGTTAGCCATATCCACTAATGATGCCCTAGGGCTCAATGCCAAGAATATTGGCGTCCTTTTGAACACTCCCAACGTGTACTTTGTTCCTTTCGGTCAAGATAATCCCGAAGAGAAACCTAGGTCATTGGTGGCAGATATGGACTTAATCCTGCCAACCCTTGAATTGGCATTGCAAAACAAGCAACTGCAGCCAGTGCTAATAGAGAGGGAATTGCGAAAAGTTAACTGACAAGGAGAGATTTTAGATGAGGAAACTAAATGTAGCTATACTGGGCGCAACGGGTATGGTTGGCCAAGAGCTCTTGGACCTATTGGTTGAAAGGGAGTTTCCGATTGATAACTTAACTCTGCTATCTTCCGCCCGTTCAGCTGGTAGTAGGGTATTGGTAGGCGGAAAAGAATATGCAGTGCAAGAGGTATCGGCTCAAGCCTTCGAAGGTGTGGATGTTGCTTTCTTTGCCGCGGGAGGTCAGGTTAGCCAAGAGTGGGTAAAGCCTGCGGTTGATGCTGGAGCATTAGTAATAGATAACACTAGTGCTTTTCGGTTAAGGGACGATGTTCCTCTAATTGTGCCAGAAGTTAATGGTGAGGAAATCCGCAAGCATCGCGGCATTATTTCCAACCCAAATTGCTCGACCATTATAATGGCTATTGTCCTCAAACCGATTTTGGATAAAGTTGGTATCAAGCGGGTTGTGGTTTCCACTTATCAGGCTGTTTCTGGTGCTGGTGGCCGAGGAATGGATGAACTGCGCCGTCAAACTGAGGATTATGTTGCTGGTAGAGAGTTGGAAGCAGCAATTCTTCCAGTGGCCAATGAGCCAAAGCATTACCCAATTGCTTTCAACGTGATTCCCCAAATTGATGTCTTTGCAGAAGAAGACTACACTAAGGAAGAATGGAAAATGGTGTATGAAACCCAGAAACTGTTTGGGGATCCTAACTTCAAGGTCTCACCCACAACAATTAGAATTCCAGTCATGCGCTCCCACAGTGAGAGTATAAATGTAGAAACGGTTGCTCCTTTGTCTCCCGAGGAATGTCGTGAGATTTTAAGGCAGGCACCTGGTGTTGTCGTAATAGATAATCCTCAAGAGCAGGAATATCCCATGCCCTTATTTACTTCTGGGCAAGATCCGGTCTATGTAGGGCGTATCAGACGGGATCTAACGGTTGAAAACGGGCTGAACCTCTGGGTTGTAGGAGATCAGATTCGCAAAGGAGCAGCTCTTAATGCTGTGCAAATTGCTGAGTATGCTAACAAAATAGGCGCCTTTCCAGCGAGGTGAGAGCATGCGAATTGTGGTGCAGAAGTTTGGCGGGAGCTCATTAGCTACCCCTGAATTACGTAAGGAGGCGATGCAGAGGGTTTGGGAAACGGTAGAGAAAGGTCTAATGCCAGTAGTGGTGGTCTCGGCCATGGGGCGTATCGGAGATCCTTATGCTACAGATACCTTAATCAAACTACTACACGAAACCAATCCCAATGCACGGGGAGCAAATCTGGACCTTATGCTTTCTTGTGGAGAGATAATTTCAGCTGCCATTTTTGCTGAAGGTTTATGTAACCTGGGGCTTGCTTCTGTCGCGTTAGCGGGTTGGCAATGTGGGATTACCACAGACAATGTGCACTTAGGGGCACGGGTTTTGAGTGTTCAAGCTGAAAGATTGTGGGCAGAACTAAAGGGTGGAAGGATCCCGGTTGTAGCCGGCTTTCAGGGAGTAACCGAAGATGGTGTGGTGACCACCTTAGGACGGGGCGGAAGTGACACAACGGCGGCCGTCTTGGGTGTGGTGTTAAAGGCTGAGAGGGTTGAAATTTACACAGATGTGGATGGCATTAAGACAGCAGATCCTCAGCTTATTCCCGATGCTCCTACCCTGAAAGTGATGTCCTATCGCGAGGTTGTGGAGATGGGTCACATGGGCGCTAAGGTGATGCATCCCCGGGCTGCAGAACTGACTATGGAAGAAGGTATTCCACTGCAGGTTCGTTCAGTGATCCAATCAAAAGGAGGTACCTCCATCGGTCATGGGGTTAAGGTGAAAACTGCTTTTGGCGGAGAACAAGTGGCAGATCGTGTCGTTACTGGTATTGCGCATCTTGGCAAAAGAGCTCAAGTGAGAATTGATGGTGCCGAGAACTTTCATAGTTCCGGTCTGGGGGCGACTGTCTTTCGGGTGTTGGCGGAAGCTGAGGTTAGTGTAGATCTAATCTATCTGTCTTTAGATTCAATTGCTTTTGTGATTGATCAGGCTAAAGTAGAAATTGCCCGCGATGCTTTGACCCCCTTGGGATTAGATGTTAAAATCGAAGTGGGATTTGCCAAGGTTTCTGTAGTTGGTGCAGGCATGCATGGTGTGCCAGGGGTAATGGCCCGGGTTGTAAGTTGTTTGGACGCCGAGGAAATTCCCATTTATCAGACCAGTGACTCCCATGCTAACATTTCTTGTTTAATTCTTGAAGAACATATCCAACGGGCTGTACAGGCTTTATATAGGGAATTTCATCTTGATAGTATCTAGGAGGTTAACACATGAAGTCAGGTCAGGTTATTACCGCGATGATCACACCCATGAACAAGGATCATTCGGTGAACTACAAAGCAGCAGTTGAGTTGGCCGAACGGCTAGGTGAAAATGGATCCGATGGGGTTGTTTTAAGTGGAACCACCGGTGAAAGTCCTACGCTGAGTTTTGATGAAAAGGTCAAATTGTTTGAGACGGTCACAGACGCCCTAGGTGGCCAAATGACTATTATTGCAGGTACAGGATCCAATAGCACAGAGGATACTATTGCCCTAACTAAAGCCGCGGAAAAAGCAGGGGTAGACGGGATCATGCTAGTGACTCCGTATTATAATAAACCTTCTCAAGCTGGGTTATATGAACATTTTGCAACCGTGGCTAGTCAGACCTCGCTACCGATTATGCTCTACAACGTTCCGGGGAGGACTAGTGTCAACATTTTGCCCGAGACAGTTGCGCGCTTAGCAGAAATCGACAATATTGTGGCGATCAAAGAGGCAAGTGGCAATCTAGAACAGGTAAGTGTGTTGAAGACCTTGGTTCCAGAGGATTTCCTTATCTATTCTGGTGATGATGCTCTAACCTTGCCCATTTTGTCTGTCGGTGGCGCGGGTGTTGTGAGTGTGGTATCCCATCTAGTTGGTCGCGAAATCAAATCGATGATCTCCGCTTTTTACGCAGGGAAAACAGCAGAGGCACTGGAGATTCATCTGCAGCTGATGCCTCTTTTCCAGACAATGTTCTTGACCACAAACCCTGTTCCCGTGAAACGTGCCCTAGAGTTTGTTGGTTTTGAGACTGGTCCCCTGCGCCTTCCGTTAGTTGACCTCACAGAAAAAGAGGCTCAAACGATCAAGGATGTGTTGTTTAAGATGGGATTAGGATCTTAGGAATTTTACCGAAGAATGTGAGAGATAACCCTCTGCCTGGGGAAAGCTAGCCAGGAGGGGGTTTTTATTTTCCCCATTTGCTTATTCGACCGAGACTGTGTATAATATAAGAATGTATGACTTGTTCGGTTTAGTGAGATGCAACCACCCATGAGGCGGAAGGTGGTTAGTTTTGTATGCACGATCAAAGAAGTCATAATAAAATGGAGGTGTTTTAGACTGCATGAATAAAGAAAACAAAATAAGAATACTACCCTTAGGCGGTTTGGGCGAGATCGGCAAAAACATGACCGTGTTCGAAATAGGCGGAGATTTGGCCATTGTGGATGCCGGTGTGATGTTTCCTGAGGATGATATGCCAGGTGTAGACCTGGTAATTCCGGACATCACCTATCTAATGGAAAATGCCAGCCGTGTCAAGGGTATCTTCTTGACCCATGGGCACGAAGATCATATTGGGGGCGTACCTTTCGTTTTACGCCAACTTAATGTGCCAGTGTATGGCACAAAGTTAACTCTCGGACTCTTAAGAGTGAAGTTAATCGAGCATGGGTTGGAACGGAGTACTGTCCTTCATGAGATTAGTGCCGGTGATCGGATTCAAGTTGGCAATTTTGATGTGGAGTTCATCCACGTTAATCATAGTATAGCGGGTGTAGTAGCCCTAGCATTCCATACTCCCTTGGGAGCTATAATCCATTGTAGCGATTTCAAGTTTGATCAAACGCCCTATGATGGCAAAGTTGCGGATCTCTATGCCTTTGCAAATCTGGGGAAACAGGGTGTGCTCTGTTTGTTGTCTGATTCGACCAATGCGGAACGCCCAGGATATACCGCTTCAGAGAAGAGTGTGGGGGAAACGTTTGACCAGATTTTTAGTAGGGCCAAGGGCAGAATTCTAGTAGCTACTTTTGCTTCAAACGTGCATCGGCTGCAACAGATTTTTGATGCTGCCGCAAGAGAAGGTCGCTACGTCAGTGTAACTGGGCGCAGCATGATCAGGGTAGTTGAGGTTGCGAGCGAACTAGGTTACTTGGATGTTCCCGAAGGTGTCTTGGTTGACTTGAACGAGTTAAATCGCCTTGACAAGGATAAGACCGTGATCATAACCACCGGTAGCCAAGGTGAGCCCATGGCTGCCCTCAGTCGCATGGCTATGGCCGAGCATCACCAGATTACAATAGCACCGGGTGACACAGTGATTATTTCTGCATCGCCTATTCCAGGTAATGAGAAGTCCGTTGGGCGCATTATTAACATGCTATTTAAAGAAGGTGCCAATGTGGTGTATGAACCTCATTTAGGTGTACACACATCTGGTCATGCCCAACAAGAAGAACTGAAACTGTTGCTGAATCTCTGTAAGCCCCGGTATTTCATGCCCATTCATGGTGAGCACCGCATGCTCCTCAAACACGCAGAGTTGGCTGAAGCTACTGGAGTCCCCAAAGAAAACATAGTGATTGGCGAAATTGGTTTGCCAGTTGAGTTTTCCGAAAAAGGGATGCAGATCCGAGACCGGGTCACATCTGGCCAGGTTTTCGTTGATGGTCTGGGTGTTGGTGATGTTGGAAATATTGTACTAAGAGACAGACGTCAGCTGTCCACCGATGGTATCTTGATTGTTGTTGTGACCATGAATAAACAGGGAAGCAAGGTTGTGGCCGGACCGGATGTTGTCTCAAGAGGATTTGTGTACGTTCGCGAATCGGAGGAGCTTCTGGACGGGGCTCGAATCAAGGCTAAGGAAGCGATAGACGCCTGTATTCTTCAGAACAATACGGATTGGGGAGCCCTAAAAAGTGGAATCCGTGATAGTTTAAATCGTTATGTTTGGGAGAAGACTAAGCGTCGTCCCATGATTCTACCGATAATCATGGAAATCTAGCTCCCTTATGTTTAACCTCCCTCCTTTCTTATCATACTAGTTGGTAGGAAGGGAGGGATTTTTGTGTTTGAACAAAATGAACCCACAACAGCTCCAGAAGAAGTTTCTGAAAAGGAGGTTCCTATTGAGAGTATCAAGGAGCTAGGTCAGGTAACAACTCCGCAGGCTCCTTCTCTGGAGGAACAACCTTTTCATTGTTTGACTATTATCGGTCAAATTGAAGGCCATATGGTTTTGCCACCCCG
The DNA here is from genome assembly GCA_012799255.1 of Bacillota bacterium. Next base: position 5,397 of record JAAZLQ010000157.1, on the reverse strand, counting down.
AAATAAGACCACTAAGTATGAACATGTTATCCCCCAGTTGGTAGCCATCGAACAAAACCCTAAGATTAAGGGGCTTCTTGTTGTTCTAAATACAGTGGGGGGTGACATTGAAGCTGGCCTAGCTATTGCCGAGATGCTCAAGACTATGACGACCCCGGTGGTTTCTTTGATTCTGGGAGGTGGGCATTCCATTGGTGCGCCTATCGCTGTGGCAGCAGACTATTCCGTCATTTCCGAAACTGCAACAATGACAATTCATCCCATCCGCCTCAGCGGTTTGGTGATAGGGGTGCCTCAGACATACGAATATTTGGACAAAATGCAGGAACGGGTGATTCGTTTCATTGTCCAGCATTCTAAAGTATCCGAGGAGGCCTTAAGAGAAATGATGTTCCGTACCGGAGAGTTGGTGAGGGATGTGGGTACTGTTCTGGTCGGAGCAGAGGCTGTGAACGTTGGGCTCATCAATGAAGTGGGAGGAGTGGGCTTAGCACTAAACCGTCTTTCCCAATTAGTTGCTCAGCGTACTTCGAGGGGGGCCCATTGATGTTGTATACTGTGATTCCAGTGGAAGATGTTTTTGAGGGTATGGACGAAGAAAGTCCTGTTACAAGCGAGCTTACCTTGGGAGGCATTACCTTGGAGGTGGAGCTGTTAGGCGAGTTTCAGGCTAGAGTGGTGAGGGTACTAAGTACAGACCCTAGACATTTTTTGGAACCAAATTGTCAGCCTGGGGCCGTAATTAGTGGGCAAATAGTCTAATCAAGCAGGGATTCTCATATGGTCATGTATGAGAATCTTTTTGTTTGTCCTCAATTGTTCATTAGGCATAAGCATCTTTTTATTAGGGCTAAAGCTCCTCGGGAGCACTTTGGAGAAAATGTTAGTTCACCGTCTGCGTAGGATACTAACTAAGCTCACTGCAACCAAAGGACGCAGCTTTGCTGTGGGGTTAATCGTCACATCTTTGATTCAAAGTAGTAGCGCGGTCTGTTCTACCATGGTTGTATTAGTTGACAGTGGCGCCCTTGGTTTGCACCAGGCTTTAGGAGTGATGCTAGGGGCCAACATAGGAACAACGCTCACCGCGCAGATTGTAGCCTTTCCACTAGAAAAAGTGGCCATTCCCTTAATCATCATGGGACTTGTGGTGGTGTACTGGGGAAAACGGCGGTCGGTGGGATCCGTGCTTTGTAGCTTAGGGGCTGTCTTCTTCGGACTCACCTTTACTACCGCTGTACTAGCCCCCGTTCTGACGAAGCCAGCATTGCAGCGGTTGATCCTGGGGTTAAGTAACACTCCCCTTCAAGCTGTGGCTTTAGGTGCCCTTCTGACAGCCGTTGTTCAATCAAGTAGCGCTGTTACGGGGTTGGTCATTGGTTTAACTAAGCATAGTTTTCTTCCGGTGCAAGTAGCAGTGGCGTTGGCATTAGGTAGCAATGTGGGCACTGTGCTCACAACTCTATTGGCGAGCTTGGGGCGGAGCCGGGCTAGTAAGGCCTCGGCTTATGCTGACCTTTTTTTTAATTTAGGGGGAGTTCTCTTGGTTCTACCCGTCTACCCAGCGTTTTTACGGCTCATTCAACTCCTCTCTGCCGACCCCTCCCGCCAGGTAGCCCATGCCCACAGCACTTTCAATGTTCTAACGGCACTTTTGGTGCTTCCGTTTCTTGAATATCTAGCGGCTCTAGCTTGGTGGTGGGCAGGAATACGGCAAGTAAACAAGAATAAATAGGATTGACTTGGAAGGAGTGGGGACTGTGACAGTCTTGCAAGCTATTTTTCTTGGAATTATTCAAGGTCTTACCGAATTCTTACCTGTTAGTTCGTCAGGCCATCTCGTTTTATTTTCGCAACTCTTTAAGGTTCAAGAACCATCGTTGATCTTTGAAGTTGTGGTTCACGTAGGGACTTTGCTGGCGGTTCTTGTGGCCTTTCGAAGTGAAGTGGGGCTATTAGTAACCTCTTTTTTTAAGTTATTGGGCAAGCCCAAGAATGCAAATCAATTACTCAAGGATGATCTGGGTTGTCGTTTTCTTAGCGGAATCATTATAGGAACTCTTCCCACTGTGGTTGTCGCGTTATTGTTTAAAGATCAAATTGAACGTTTTTTCGGTAGTAGTACGTTTGTTGGTATCATGCTTATTGTGACGGGACTGATTTTATTTTTAACGGAGCGTCTAGGGGCAGTGCGCGAAGGAGTTTCTGAGCCATCTCCGCTCGATGCCTTGATTATTGGCTTGGGTCAGGCGGTAGCTATTCTTCCAGGCATATCCAGGTCGGGAACTACCATCTCCGTAGGGGTGCTTCGGGGGCTAGACCGCAATAGTGCAGCGAGATTTTCTTTCTTGCTGGCGATTCCAGCCATTTTGGGAGCGTTGGTCTTTTCGCTAGGTGATCTCTTTGGCGGTACAACCACCCTTAGCTGGGGAACGCTTTGGGCAGGGTTAGTATCCTCCGCCATCACAGGTTATCTGGCCATTCGTTTCTTTCTCACTCTGGTTCGGAGAGGGAGATTGGTCTGGTTTTCTTACTACACTTGGTTCGTAGGTGCGCTGGTGATAGTGTTACATTTAGTCTAAAGGATCTTATGCAGGAAAAATGTTGATAAGGTGGAAATAATGAGTATTAGACATAATTTGGAGTGTGTACAAGCTAGGATACGAAGGGCGGCATTGAAAAGTGGCCGCAAGGAATCCGATATACAGTTGTTGGGCGTGACTAAGTATGTACCAGATGAAGATGTTAAAGAGCTTATTGCAGCTGGAGTTACCACTCTCGGTGAGAACAGGGTTCAACAGGCGAAAAATAGAGTAGAGAAGTTTCCAGAAGCCCATTGGCATTTCATTGGGCGATTGCAGACCAATAAGGTACGCTATTGCGAGCATTTTACCCTTATCCATTCTCTAGACCGCTGGAACTTGGCACAAGCTCTAGATGATCAAGCGAAAAAATGGGGGAAAGTGCAGGATGTCCTGATTCAGGTAAACGTATCGGGAGAAGAAAGCAAAACCGGTCTTGCTGCCGTCGAAGTATTCCAGTTCGCTAAACGAGTGCTTACAGAGTGTTCCAACTTAAACGTACGGGGGTTAATGACCATGGCACCCTTAATGGAGCCAGAAGCTACACGACCGTTTTTTAGGGAAACGAGACTTTTATACCACCGTTTGCAGGAAGAATTAGGTGTGATCTGGGACACCTTATCGATGGGAATGACGAATGACTTTGAAGTAGCGATAGAAGAGGGAGCCACACTAGTTAGAATTGGTTCGGCACTGTTTGCGAAGGAGGATGTGGTATGAGTGATTTTGTCCATAAATTAAAAGTCTTTCTGGGTGTGAAAGAAGACTATGAAGACAACGAAGATATGGTCGAGATGGACCAAGAGCAAAAGGGCGAAGATGTAGTCCCATTACGCAGGGAAAGGGTAAAAAGGCAGTCTGCTGAGGTCAGAACGCAGAGTAGGCCGGCTTTGGTAGGCTTGTCAGGAGGACAAAATGCACAGAACAAGATGTATATTCTTGAACCTAGAGCCTTTGCCGATGTAAAAGAGTATGTGGTTCTTCTGAAAGGGCGGAAGTCTTTAATAGTGCGGTTGCACCATGTGGACAAAGCCGAAGCTCAGAGAATCGTGGATTTTCTTAGTGGTACCACCCACGCGTTGGAGGGGAACATGAGAAAACTCGGCGAAACCATTTTCTGTTTTACTCCATCTTCAGTAGCTATTGAAGGAGACTTGGAAGCCGACTTTTTCGAAATGATCAAAAACGAAGGCGAGTGATCCAATTTTGCAGGTTATTTTAATAGCAGATCTTTTGTTTGAAGTTTATACCTGGATACTAATTGCCCGGTTTTTGTTGACCTGGATACCTAACGTGGATTACTCTCATCCTGTTATCCGCTTTGTTTATAAAGCCACTGATTTTGTGGTTCGTCCTTTCCGGGGAATTGTACCTCCAGTAGGTAATCTTGACCTATCACCCTTGATCATGTTCTTTGCCTTGCGCTTGGCATATTCGCTTTTGCGTAGGGTGTTAGTTATTTTGGTGTTGCAGTTTGGTGGGTTTTAGGAAGGGATGGAAGGTGCATTGAACAAAGAGCAACTGCTGAGTCATCTCAAGGGTGATGAGGAACGGGAGTTAGGTAGCCATATTCTCGATTTCGCGCGTCTAGCCTGGGAAACAAATCGCCCGCAGACTACAGACTTCTACGATCCATATGAGCGCAAGGTAGCCCTTAGTGTACTGGGAAGTATTCCGGAGGTAGGGGCGCTAACGCAAGGTGGATACAAACAGGCTGAACGGGCCCGCTTAATTATCTATCCTCAATTTTACCTTGCGGAGACCATACCTTCTTCACTTCGTGTGTTAGAAGCCCACGGAAACTTTTCCTTCCAAGAGGTAACCCACGGTGACTATTTAGGTTCAATTTTAGGCACAGGTCTCAAACGGAGTAAGATTGGGGACATTCTAGTTTTGTCCGAGGGATGTCAGGCAATTGTGGCTACTGAGGTTTGTGATTACTTGCTGACACATTGGGACAAGGTGCATCGAGTACCGATTACGGTAAAAGAGATTGATGAAGAGCAACTTGCGGTGGAGCCCGAGAGAATTAAAGAGATCAAGGCAACTGTGGCATCACTTCGTCTAGATGCAGTAGCTGCTGAAGGTTATGGTACATCTCGTTCGAAAATGGTGCGTGAGATCAAAGCTGAGCGTGTCAAGCTAAACTGGAAGGTAGTAGCAAATCCAGCCCTGGCAATAAAAGAAGGAGATGTTCTTTCGATCCGGGGAAGGGGCAGAGTTGTTGTGGCCGAAGTCCGGGGTACAACTCGCAAAGGGCGTACTAGCATACTGTTGCATCGATATTTCTAGGAGGTGGCACCCATGCTAAAACCAATGGATATTCATAATATGGAATTCAAGCGGGTCTTTAAAGGCTATGATCCAGAAGAAGTAGATAAGTTCTTGGAAAACATTGTTCTTAAGTACGAAGCGGTTTATCAAGAAAACCGTAAATTGCGCCAGGAACTTGACGGGTTGCGCCAAGAAAGGGCTGGCAAAGGAGATCAAGAACAGGATATTCTAGATTTGATCTCTTTGACTAAGCAAACAGTGCAAGAAGTCAAGAACATGGCAAACCGTGAAGCAGATAATGTGATTAATGTTGCCCAGTCGGAGGCAGAACGAATCATCAGTGAAGCCCGACTGAAAGCGCAGCACATTGTGGGCGATGCGGAAGAAAGACTACAGAAGACAGAGAGATTGAACCGCGAGTTGCGCGAGAAAATGCGCTTGACTATGGAGACAATTTGGAATGTGCTTGTAGATGAAAATGAAGATGCCCCTAAGGCTACCCGACCGTATCGGGAAATAGCATCTTCTTCATTTGTGGCGG
>JAAZLQ010000222.1 GCA_012799255.1 Bacillota bacterium | reverse complement strand
TTTATTCTGAATCTGCCTCCAGACCACTGGGCTCAAGTTGGTGCTTCCATGCAAAAGTATCTGTCCAACTTCATCAATAGAGATGCCTTCTTCAAAGAAGTAGAGAGCTATTGGCAAGGTCTATAGAATAATTGGAACATTAGACAGCGAGAAATCGCTGTTTAATGTTCCCCCTTTTTTGCTATTCCTTCTCGAAGTGAGGTGTAAAGAATGCTGGCAACTGAAAAGAGATTCATCGACAAACTCAAGACCTACTTGCTTTTTGCAGGGCCCACAACATTTGTTTTTCTGACTGTAATTATTCTACCATTTCTATTTGGAATCTATTTGACGTTTACAAACTGGGATGGCATTTCCAAAACGTATACATTTGTCAGCCTTAGTAACTACATAACAGTGTTTAAGGATCGGATGTTTTGGAGTTCTTTCATGTTAACTGTCAAATATGTGTTCTATACTACTGTGCTAGTGAACACTTTGGGGTTTATTTTGGCCTACGCGCTTACTGGTAATAATGTGAGGGGCCAGAACTTTCTTCGAACCGGTTTTTTTATCCCTAATTTGATCGGTGGAATTATTTTAGGACTTGTGTGGAGATTCATTTTCTCTAATGTACTTGTGTTTATCGGACGTAATCTTAACATAGGCTTCCTATCCTACTCCTGGCTGGCCAATCCAGATAAAGCTTTTTGGACTTTAGTCATTGTTAGTGTTTGGCAATATTCTGGGTACATGATGATTATCTTTATTGCTGGATTATCCAATATCCCCAGAGAGTTGATTGAGGCAGCCACAATAGACGGGGCAAACGGTTTGCACCGGTTGAGAAACATTGTGCTACCGCTCATGGTTCCCTCCTTTATCGTTACCGTTTTCTTAACCATCCAACGTGGTTTCATGGTTTATGATGTGAACTTGGCACTCACTGGAGGCGGACCGTTTAAGAGTACTGAGTTGATCAGTATGCATGTTTATGAAAAGGCTTTTCTTGCGCAAAAATATGGGGTTGGGCAATCCCAGGCTTTCTTTTTATTCCTGTTGGTGGCAGCAATCAGCATTACCCAGGTGTATTTTAGCAAAAAGTTGGAGGTGGAAGCATAATGAAACCTCTTAAGCGGATCCTGAGGATCCTAAAAAGTATCATCTTGTATGGACTGTTACTCATCTATTTGTCTCCCTTTTTCTTCGTTCTGATTAATTCATTTAAAAGCAGACGGGAAATTATTTCTAATCCATTCGGCTTTCCAGCTGTGTGGTCTCTAGACAATTTCATCACCGCATTTAAGAGAATGGAATTTGTGTCAGCCTTCATGAATTCGTTGGTCATTACCGTTTTTAGTGTGATCGGTATCGCGGTATTCTCTTCTATGACAGCGTATATATTTGTTCGCACAGACTGGCGCTTCAATAAAGTCATGTTTTTTACTATGGTGGCAGCTATGTTAATCCCTTTTCAGGCGATTATGATCCCCCTTGTGCAAATCTATGGAGGGTTAAATCTGCTCAACAGCCGCTGGATTTTAATTTACATGTATCTTGGATTTGGCTCTTCCTTCGCGGTATTCCTCTATCACGGATTTATTAAGGCAATACCTTTGGAGCTAGAAGAAGCGGCCATGATTGACGGTTGTTCCCGAATACAGGTTTTCTTCAAAATCGTATTTCCTTTGCTGAAGTCAACGACTTTAACCCTAATCATCTTAAATGTTCTTTGGATTTGGAATGACTTTTTGCTACCTTCCTTAGTACTCATATCTTCTGCCAATCGGACACTACCTCTGACCACATTTTACTTCCATGGCACATATACATCAGACTATGGACTATTGATGGCAGCCCTAATGCTAACCATATTGCCCGTGATTATTTTCTATGCCTTACTGCAGAAACACATTATTAAGGGAGTCATGGAGGGAGCTATTAAGGCTTAATCTAGATTACGTATGTAGAGGTGTTCATTCATGATTCAGTTCATTACTGCTTTGCTAACGGGGATCCTGATTGCTTATTGGTCCGGAGTTGTTTTCGCTCAACATAAAGACAATAGTCCAGTAACTGCATCTTTATCGAAAACAGTAGTAGACGTAGAAGAAGGTAAATTACTGGGTTATCTCGACTCTGGAGTCTATACGTTTCGCGGTGTTCCCTACGCTACAGCAGCACGTTTTGAGATGCCCCAAAAAACAGCACCATGGGACGGCATTCGAGATGCAAC
>JAAZLQ010000036.1 GCA_012799255.1 Bacillota bacterium | reverse complement strand
TTTATTCTGAATCTGCCTCCAGACCACTGGGCTCAAGTTGGTGCTTCCATGCAAAAGTATCTGTCCAACTTCATCAATAGAGATGCCTTCTTCAAAGAAGTAGAGAGCTATTGGCAAGGTCTATAGACACAAATTCATTATCGCTATTTTGCATATCAATTCGGTTTTCTATAAAAAGGGGGCAGTAAATAATGAAGTTTACCACCAAGAAGTTCAACAGAAAGATCTTAGTTCTTTTGGCTTTGCTTATGATTGCTGGCTCTTCATCAATTGTTTTTGCTCAGAACGGTATTCGGAGTGTGCGTGCTTTGACCGACATGGGGTGGTGGGGCCAGAGAGTGACTGGGGTAGTTCTGGAGTTTGCTGAGGATGTCGATGCCTCTAAATTGACGGCTGCAGACTTTAGGGTACGTGATACTAGCTTTAATCCTTACTTTGACACTGGAGATTTTGCTGATCCTAAATTTATGGAAGAGCAACGGGTGGTAGATGTTTTCACCGTTGTTGATCCACAGTTGCTACTTGACAATGAGCGGCCTGTTGCCACTGGTAGGTATCTCGTAGTAATGGTAGAGCCCAGTTTCATAGGGGGGACTAAAGTTTCAGTAAACGGTGGCATGAAGGCAAACCCAAACCAGCCAACTGAGATTATTATCGGCAAAGATATCCATTCCACAAGTGGGGCTTTGTTGGTCAAGGCTAGCACCGATAAGTTGAAATTAACTGGCCCTGCCGTGGTTAACCGGGGAGTGGATCAGTTCGTCCATGGTATAGTGGAGAACCCCAAGGTGGGCGTACCCCTCAACTATCACTACCGTTTACCGGCCAATTATGACCCAGCTAAGAAGTATCCGCTCGTGGTGTACTTTAATGGTTATGGACAAGGGTATTTTCCTGATGCTGACAACGCAGGAGGACAATTAATCTGTGATGGTACTCCACAGTTATGGTTTGGCGAACAGGACGTACCAATCAGCGAGGATGTAATTTTTCTTGCACCGCAAAGTACTAGGACAGATCAATCATTTGATATACAGGCACAACAGGCAGTCGATTTAATTGAGAGTTTCTCACAGGAATTCGCGGTTGACACCAGTCGTATTTATGGCTATACCCTTTCGATGGGCTCAATTATTGGCTGGCAGGTTGTGTCAAAGTACCCAGACCTATTTGCTGCCTTTATACAGACCGGATTTATGGCCAACAATGAGGAACAAGCCAAGGTAATCGCAGATACTGAGTTACCCATGCGTCTGTTCCAAGGACTGAATGACCACTTATTAGGAAGTGATGATGCCATAGCCTCGTATGAGCGAATTGTTAATGCCTACAAGGCCCGTGGACTTAGTGACGATCGGATCGATGAACTTATCAAGATAACTGTCTACCCAGACAGTGCTTTTGACCCACAAGGCTCGCCATCTCGTATAGATAGGCACGCGCCAATGGTACCAGCATTTCAAGATCCAGCGACTTCAGAGTGGCTGCTTGCTCAAAGAAAAAAGTAGCTACTTAAATTCTGCGAAATTGTTAACAAGACATCTTTGGTAAATGTCCCGGCATTGACCTTTAACTCAAGATTACTAAAAAGGAGGAATATTTGAATGAAAAAGGCGAAGACAAAATCCATACTTGGCGTTGTTTTGACGTTGCTCGCTTGTCTAACGCTTGCTGTAGGTGTGGCTAGTGCTCAGAATTATGTAGAGGGGCCCACA
>JAAZLQ010000002.1 GCA_012799255.1 Bacillota bacterium | reverse complement strand
TCCCCTCCCGAGAGGGTTACGCCACCACCCGACTCCTCGTAGAAAATACGATCTTTGAGTACTTCCTTCACAACCTCGTCGATCGTGTACTCCCTTCCTGCGATTTCCCTCGCTCCGGGGATACAATAGATAACACACTCACCGCAAAAGTCGCACTTTTCCAGATCCGTGACCATAGAGTTGTTGACATCGGTGATCGCTTTTTGCGGGCAGACTTTTGCACACATGCCGCACATCACGCATTTTTCCCGGTCGTATAACATTTCCTGTTCCATTGCCTGGCTTTCGGGATTGTGGCACCACAGACATGTTAAGGGGCATCCCTTGAAAAAGACCGTCGTCCTTATCCCTGGTCCATCATGGAGAGAAAACTTCTGTATGTTGAAGATCATTGCTTTGTTCATGACGTCGGCTCCACGCTAAATATAATGTCTTGGGTCAATTATATCAAAGTTCTTTCATGCTGTCTTTGTCGAAAATGTTAAGGGGGCCAGACCCCGTTAACAAACGGGGCCTGGCCCCCTTTAACCACGTCTTTAGCAATACGTCACTCGCTCTATTGCAGGTCCGTTGGGCAAGACTGGAATGTCGTTTAAAAGCAGGTTTCCTAGTAAGGATAGGGCCAGCAAGCGTTGGTTGGAACTACCGACAAAAGGAGCTTCTAGACAGCGTTTCTCCTGAACGAAGCGACCGTCGATCAGCAGATCGGTTTCGCCTAGCAGAGCCAGAATCCCGGCATTACCCTTAGCAAGTTCTTGGAGTCGTTCAAGCTGATGGCCGGTGTACACGACTACATCGCCACCGCGCTGATGCACAGCCTCAGCTACTTTCGCCAACAAGCCTGCTTGAAGGAAAGGTTCTCCCCCTGAAAACGTGATCCCACGGACATGTGGTTGCCTGTCATAACGCTCCAGAACTCTCTCGAACGAAACCATGGTCCCCCCATTTAGCGCATGTGTCTGGGGATTATGGCAACCAGGACAACGATGGGGACACCCTTGCGTGAAAAGAACGAAACGCATCCCGGGGCCATCCACGATAGATTCTTCGATCATCGAGGCCAGCCGGATCTGTTGATCTGGCCTAATCTCCTCTTGCTTCTCCTTCTCGGGCGACTTGCGGAAGAGCCGCTCCCTGCGTTCCCAGTAATCAAGCATGCTTAACTCGCTCGGCTACCTCGGCCTTTTTCGCATCGTTAAAGCGATCCAAAGCACCCACGAGGTAACCTGTAATCCTACGAATCCGCTCGAAGGGCTCGTGAGGACTCTCCTTGCGTCCACAACGCGGACACACTGTTCCGATCACACCTGAATAGCCGCACTTGGGGTCACGATCCAAAGGATGGTTGATCGAACCATAACCGATTCCGGCATTCTTCATATACAGAACGATCTCCTCAAACGCGGAAAGATTGAGACTCGGGTCTCCGTCGAGCTCGATATAGGTGATGTGGCCGGCGTTCGTGAAGGCATGATACGGTGCCTCTAAATCGATCTTCGCATGGGCCGAGATTTTGTAGTAAACGGGAATGTGGAAGGAGTTCGTGTAGTACTCGTGGTCCGTGATGTTCTTCATCATCCCGTAACGTTCCCTGTCGATTTTGACAAAACGCCCAGACAGCCCCTCCGCTGGAGTCGCCAAAAGCGTATAATTCAATTGCTCTTCCTGGGCCCGCATATCGCAGCGTTCCCGC
>JAAZLQ010000164.1 GCA_012799255.1 Bacillota bacterium | reverse complement strand
TTAGTGAAATTTTCAATAATCCGTGATAATCTAGTATTCATAGAGGTTCCTTCTTTCTATTATTTTTTGTGTTGTTAACAAAAATTTTATCATAGAAGGTCAACCTCTATTTTTTATTCTTTTAAAACCCAACAATTATTTTACACTAACCAGTGAGACGGGAACCGTCCCCTGTCTCACTATTCTACAATAATAACCCCGTCGATGACTCTCGCTATCTCAGGGCAAATGCCCTCTTCCTCCTCTTCGTCAGGCATGCGGGCAATAGCTTCGGCTATACGGATCTGTGTCGGTCTAAGCTTTAAAGAATAAATAAAAGCATCTCTTTTCCCCTCGGCCCCTGCGTGAACCATACCCCTCAGGGCACCTAAAACTATTACATTGCCTGTAGCTACGATTTCACCACCGGGATTTACATCTCCAACAACTACGACACTTCCATCAAAGGTAATTCTCGTGCCACTTCTAACTGTGCTTCTGACAAATTTACAGGTATCCTCATCTTCATTGGAAAAGAAGCTCTTCCTTGTTGAAACAGGAATTTTCTTTGTGCTTTTGGTTGCAAGAGCCCCATTGTCCGGCTCTTGATCCTTTGATAAGCTCTCTATTATTGCTCCGCTTTTTTCGTCAAGTATATCCTTTAACTCCAGCTCTTCCTGCTGGTTCAGAGAAATGCCTCTGTATAAGACCTTTATTGTGGCACCACTAAAAAACCTAGTAGCTTTATTAAGCTTTTCTCCGACTTCCTTTTTAACCTGTTCAAAGCTATATTCCTCAGGAATTACTATAATAAGCCCTTCAGCATTTCCTTTAAACACAATTCCCCTTATGTCCCGATCCATGGTGAAAATCATCCTTTCCCCGGTTTTTATTCTCTATCTATGCCAATGGCCTTTACCAAATTATTTCTATACTGCCTACTTCACTTTCCAGCACCTTTGTTTCATTCTTCTCATTTAGCCGGAAATATTCCATCATTATATCCCTTGCAATTGGTGCGGTTTGAGAACCCCACACTCCATGCTCCACAACAACAGCTATTGCTATTTCAGGTTTATCATAGGGTGCATAGCAAACAAACAATCCATTAGATGATGAGGTAGCTTCATATCCTGTCTCGGATGTTCCGGTTTTGCCAGCCACATCGAAGGGAAAATCCCTGAATACGTTTACAGCCGTACCATCAATAGAGTTTACAACGGCCACCATACCCTTTTTTACTCCCTCAATGTTTTCCTCTGCTATAGGAAGCTTCTCAAATTCTCTGGGAGATTCATATGTTATTTTCCCCGCTTCATCGACTGCCATCTTTATTAAATGTGGAGTGAACTTTTTCCCTCCATTTGCAATTGTGCTTATATAATTGACTAATTGAACAGGTGTAAAGGCATTATACAGCTGGCCTATGGAAGCCATGGCCGTATTGGCCGGATACCAGTCTTCTCCAAAGTTTTGCCTCTTATATTCTCTGGATGCCAAAGATCCAATCTGTTCACCTATCTCTATACCGGTCTTTCTCCCGAAACCAAAAATCTTTGCCCATTTTACAATATTATCTATACCGGTCTGTACACCTACTTTATAGAAGAACATATTACTCGATGTTTCAAGAGCCCTTTCAAGATTAATATACCCTTGATTACCCTCTGGATTTGTAAATATCATGCCCCCAATTTCCTCGCTGTAAGGAGCATAAACCTTTGTATGGGGTTTAATGACGCCTGATTCAAGAGCTGCCACAGCAATAAGGGGTTTGTAGGTCGAACCGGGAGCATATGTTCCCGATGTAGCCCTATTGACCACAGGTGCCTCAGGGTTACTCCAAAGCTCATTAATGGCCGCCACATCGTTTTCAAGAAATATTCTTGAATCAAAATCCGGATAGCTGGCCATTGCAAGAATCTCACCTGTGTTTACATCCATAACAACGACAGCTCCTGCGTTAGCATCGCCAAAGTTCTTCCTATGTTTATACTCATCCCGGATTCTTATGATGTTTCGCTCCAGAGACTCTGTTGTAACACGTTGAAGATCCAAATCTATAGTAAGGTAAACATCCTGGCCCGGAACCGCAGGTCTTTCTAGGTAAGACACTGTAGTCTTGCCATTCTCATCAACCTCCCGGAAGGTTTCCCCCTTCACACCACGCAAAATTGATTCTGCTGCGCTTTCAATTCCCATCTTACCCACTAGATCACTTGCAGAGTACGGAACGCTACCCTCAATTGCCTCCAATTCCTCATTATACCTGATAAGCTCATCACTGGATATAACCCCTACATAACCTAAGACATGGGATATTATTTCTGCATTATCATAGTATTCTCTATAGGGCTTGATAAAGGTCGATACCCCCCGAAGCTCACCGCCCCTTTCCTCTAATTCACTCATGATCTCAACCGATATATCATCAGCTAAAACAAGTGGGTTGCTTAAATTTGGATGACTTAATAGTATTTCGTAGCGAAGCTGCATTATTTTAAAGGCTTCCTCATCTGTATATGAATCGTCAATTTCAAAGGTCTTTTCTCTCATATATTTGAGGGCCTGTTCAGCCCTGATTATATACTTAATATCTTCTTCATTGTTTACAATAGACTTAATAAATGACTCCGGGTCTTCTACTATAAACCTTGTTGGATTAACGTTTATATAATTAGTCAGACGGCTTTTTACAGTCTTGTCGTCCTTTTCTAGTACTTTAATAATTTCAAAAAGAATTCTGTTTTTTTCTTCATTGGGCATATCGATATCCACATATTGAGCACAGTAGCCCATCCTGCTTCCGGCTATCGGAACACCATTCCTGTCAAATATATCGCCCCTTTTGGGATAAATCTCACCTCTGGCCGCCAACCGGTAGACAGACTCCTCTCTATACCTTTGACCATCAATCAGCTGAATTTTTGCAAGATTATATATAATAGCTACTGCTGCAACTATTATGATAGTGGCTAAAATTATGTATCTGTCCAGGCCTTCAGATTTTTTATCCTTTTGCATCATGCTGATAGTCTGTTCCTCCTTCTGTCAATTCTGTCCAGTAAGCCGTACACTTTTTTAATGGGCCTGAAAAGAAGAAAAATTAATATGCTATTGTAAAGTGCTTCCGGCAATACTATTGTACCAAAGAGATAAGGCATATGGCTTAAATCTTTGAAAATAAACAGTATAAATGCAAACAGAGTCTCAATAGTAATGGT
>JAAZLQ010000023.1 GCA_012799255.1 Bacillota bacterium | reverse complement strand
TGAGCAAGTTTTATTCTATTAGCTTCGCGCCAAGTGTTCGCATATGAGACTGCAATTATCAATTTATTTGTCGGCTCTAAAATTTTACTCCAATTAATTGTCAAAAAATCGCAATAAATATACGTGATTCCTGATTCTGTTATATTATTAGAGATACGCGCTAAGTTCAATATTTCTTGGGCGAACTCTTTTTTTGCAACAAAATCCCATATTGCTATCGCCAATGCAGTTGTTTGTATTGCGCCGATTAATGCAAGAATGGGTGCCTTCCAAATACTTTCACTCGTCCAACAACTATCAATAACAACAATTGCAAAAAAGAGAACAATTATTACAACTAACGCTATCGATAACGTTTTCCAGTTTATCTTTTTGTTCATTTGCACGACCTCCTAAAATATATCTTTCATATTTTCGTCTTAAGATACTTCTCCATCATGCAACCGCCCTCAAGATATTTTGCTGTCACACACATTTTACACCGCTTACATTTACTATCATTGATGTGATAGGTGCCACGAGCAATTGAAATTGCACCAAAACGGCAGAGGGATTCGCATTTCAAGCAGCGACGGCAAGCATTGTATTTTTTGATTTGATAACCAACCATTCGCTGGAGATCATCATGTTTCGCTACATTCATTGTTTTTACTTTAACGGAATATTCATAACCTTCTTGTGCAAAAGGTTGAATAGAAAGTATCGGCACATTTGTTTTTAAATCAACCACAATGGTTTCATTAATAAGTTTCCTTCCAAGTTCAGGGGCAATCCGGCCGAACGGAATAAACAGTTCAATAAAGCTATCATCAATCGGACTATTAAGTTGATAAACCTTTGCGTTGTCCTCAGCTGTGCAATTAGTATAACGGATTTTAACATCCTGTGCTGCTTCAACTCCGTTACCGCCTTGCCTTGCTTTCCAGGCACCCGAATCTATATACTCCTCAGCATCGGGTTTTCCTATTCTTCTTGCAAAATTAACAAGGAAAGTATGCCATTTGTCATATTGTTCAGGCATATAAATTCGAGCTAAAAATTGTGCTCGATCGTTATTGTTAGGGCAACACCAACATCCAACGCGATCATACCCCAAACGATAAGCGTCATTAAAGTCTATTTTTTCACCCAAGATATAGAGCCATATATCAATATCTTTCCAAAGAAAAATAGGAGATGCAACTTTTTGTTTTTGTATTTTAATTGCTTCTGCATTATCCTCGATACGGTTGTATTTGCTTCTGCTTACCGACTCAGATTTACGGATTCCGTAAAAAGTAAGAATTGCTTTGTCACGATATAAATTATTCAGAACACGCGTAATAGGCCCTGTTTTAAACATAGAGCAGCACCAGCGTAACATACGCGCCGGCGGGCCAATATCTTCACACATGGCATAAAAATCCTGTTCGCGATTTATGGCAGTTTTAAAGATAGCTTTTGGGTTATTCTTGCGGAAACGATCCGCATATTCCATCGTCATTGGAAATTCAAGCGTAGTGTTTCCAAAAATATGTACTAGTGAGGGATCGTTTAGCGCTCTCACTGTCAGATCTGCTGTAACAGTGGAGTCTTTGCCTCCTGAAAAAGAAATAACAATACATTCATTTGGATAGGACGCAGATGCCTCTTTAATAAAGCGATATGCTTCATCAATTATATAATGCAATCTTGATCTATTAAGTTCTATGAATTTTGCAATGTTATCATTGAAGCTGGAATAGCTGTTTTGGTTTTTATATTTCTCAAGCTGTTCATGAATTTCTTCAGGAGTTAGCTTTGAATAAAACTTCTTTGTTATTGTAAAGGGCTTACCGTCAATATAAATCCGATTATTAGCAGCCCAAACGCTGTTATTCATATAGGCAAGGGGTTTTCCTTGAATTATCTCAAAAAGCAACCTTTCCTCAGGAAAAACTGGACGTAAATCAGCACACAAATATGATGTTGTAGCATGACACGATGGGCAGGAATCTTTATCAATGTCGTTAGCATATTTTATTATGGGAGCATTGCATTCTTTACACCAAAAAACCTCAAGAGGAATATCATGCTCGGTTATATTGCCACAGTATTCGCATTTTTCATTATTTGTTTCTCTATTACAAGTCTTGCACCACACAGAGCATAACCCCCTTTCTCTGTTTTATTATATCAAATTGAATTTCAAAAAAAACGGGCACTTATTTGTCAACATTCTCTTTGATATGATGCAGAATATCTCCGGGAGTACATTCAAACAACGCGCATAGTTTATCCAGCGTTGAATAATCTATCCCAACTTTTTTGTCGTGATATAACTTTGAAAGTGTACTACGGCTTATCCCTGTCATTTCGTGTACATTTTGGATATTTAGTCGCCGTTCTCCCATCAAAGTAGATAGTTTGCAAATGATCGCCAATTGACGCACCTCCGAGATAAAATACAATTGTATGCATTATATCACAATTTTCGACGATAGTAAATAGGTTGCGCTCTATTTTGCAGTCATTGCAGAATACTACAAAATTTGATAGGTAACAAAGACACCGTGAACTGTATATGTTATATACTAAACTCTTAATATTTATCTAGTTACATTAGTCATATTAATTACACATATCAAGTCTCCGCTTCATAAAATCCCTTGAACCTAAATCAAAAGGTGCAAGGTCATATCCTTGCATATTCAACATATCAACTTTAAGCATCATCAATTCCGG
>JAAZLQ010000191.1 GCA_012799255.1 Bacillota bacterium | reverse complement strand
TCGTATTCGTTCCACGGGCATTCACCGCAGAACGCTTCTATGAATTCGTCCGATTGGAGATATCCTAACGACGCATCCGATATCTTAACCTCTTTTCTAGTAACAGTCACCTTCATCGCCTCCTCCAAGATATGCGCACATCTAGCACACATTTGTATCGTAATTTCAAGTTTCCCAACTAAACCTATTCGCTTTATCTCGTTATTGCATATAAAGCATCTCATATCAATTCTCCGTCCATGAGTCACGCTTCCTCAACCTCAACACCAGGGAAGGCATCTTCAAATTCAACGTACTTTTCATGTAGTTGCTCGTAAAGAATTATCGCCTCATCTACTGTAAGCGGCTCCAACCTGTCTATTTCACCCTGCCAAAGCGTCTGTTTGACTACGAAATATCGGCCATTTTGTGTCTTATAGAGAAACGTATTTCTTCCGTTCCTCTCCCAATTATGCCCATCCCAATAACAGTCGTCAGCTATAATCTCCGCCTTCTCAGTGTCATACCTTATCCCATCAATGACTACCCTTATTTTTACAGGTTTCATTCCTCATTCCTCCTTTTAAATTTCTTGAATTTCATTTTCGGACAAAGGTATATCATGCCCCAAGTAGACCCAACCATTTTCAGGATCGAGGCGATAAAAGGATTCGCCTCTTCGCATCTTATAAGAAGCGCAAGCTATTAGCGTACCTGGAGCGTATACACCAAATCGACTCTCCGAATTCCCAGGGCCACCAACACTAGATGCAGTGTAAAGCTCATCGCCTTCAATAACTCTATAACCATATCCTGAGCATAGGAAAAGTCCCAACACTCTTTTGTCGTTTGGTCTTGGAGGATTCAAAAATATAAAAGAGTGTTTGCCCTTATCAAGGTACCCAAGACTAGCCTCAACACAGTTGATAGTTTTACCTTCTGTGTTGAGATTAAGTTTGTTGACCACCACCAATCTACGTCTGGTGGCTCCATTACATGCCGTCCAAACTCGTTCAACCGAAAAATCTAAACGTTCTGAGATCCACACCTTTGCCATTCTATATTCCTCCTTTTATTTGTTTTTTAAAACTGGCAGACCCGCCGGGGGATTGAACCCCGGGCCCTCCTCCCCTTGCGGGTATCTTCTGACCCTGCTAGCCAAGCACGCCAGAAGAATACGGAGGTTCACCATCCCCCCCACTCCCAGCTTAACATCCATTACCCTCACGCTGGCTAGGCGTTACCCTCATGGTTGCCACACTGTTCGTTGCGGGTAGAGCGGGCCATATTAACAATTTTCAAGTTTCTAGCTTTATTTAGCCTGTAAAAGTTGGCTTGCGCCATTTGCTTCATCGAAGCAGAACGCCTCAGCCAGCTCGTCTGACTGCAAGTAACTTAATGATGCATCAGATATTCTAATTTCCTTTCTTTCTATGAAGATGTCACCTGAGGCCTTTGGCTACGGTATTGACAATGTCAGTATTAGCCTTCAGCCTAGTGCCCTATTAATAATTGCCTTGTTTACAG
>JAAZLQ010000344.1 GCA_012799255.1 Bacillota bacterium | reverse complement strand
TTCGCAACGTACCATCCAGTCCATGGGCAATGGAACCGAAGAGATCCCAGAGCAATTGTTGAAATTGGCTAATATCCATAATTTCCTCCTTTAGCAATTATCCATAAACAATATAGTAAAGATTATATATTCTATATACATAATATATATCATACATGGTGTTGTCAAGCGGCAGAAAAAAGACCTCGCGATTTGCGAGGTCTGGTGAATCTAGACTACAGGACTTTGTTTTAGTGGGCGTCGAATTTGGCGACTAGATCTTGTAATTCAGCAGCCATGGCGGCGAGTCTTGTCATCAAAGTGGCATTCTCCGAGGTCATGGCAGCCTGCTGTTCTGTAGCCGCAAGGATTTCTTCGCCGTCTAATGCTTGTTTATTAGTCTCTTCCACAATACTATCGGTGGAAGAAGAGAGGAGGGCTATAGAGTTAGTAACTTCCCTTACAGTGGTGGCTAAGTCAGCGATAAGAGCCACGATTTCGGTAAATGTCTCTTTCGTATTCTTCACATTAGTGGCGCCTAGATTGATTTGGGTGGTTGTTTCTGTTGTTTGAGTTGCTAGGCGTCTGATGATATCGACTATGTTGTGGGTAGAGTTGCGGGTCTCATCCGCAAGTTTGCGTACTTCATCGGCTACCACGGCAAATCCTCGGCCATGTTCGCCGGCCCTGGCTGCTTCAATCGACGCATTTAGCGACAGCAAGTTGGTTTGCTCCGCAATGTCATTAATTACTGCCACAATGCTCTCAATTTCTTCCGCCGCCCGATTAAGGTTTATAACACTACCTGTGGCATCCTCAGATGAATCTAAAAGGGAAGCCATGCTACTTTCAGTTGTCTCCATTAATTGCAGACCATCCCGGGCAAGGGCAGTAACTTGGGTGGACGCCTTGTCCATTTGTTGTGCATTTCTATTTAGTTGTTCCACTGTTTCCGCGAACTCAGCCATGGATCTGTTGATACTGCTGGCAGAATGGGCCAAGTTACTTGCTTTGGCAGCCACTTCCTGAATTGAGGCGGATGCCTCTTGGGTAGAAGCGGATAGTTGTTGGGTAGATGAGGCGGTTTCTTGGCTAGAACGACCAACCGCATCAACAATCGACTTGAGGTTACCTTCCATAGAGATAAAGGCGGTCACTAACGAACCAATTTCATCTCTTCGCCTCTCCATTCGTTTACTGAAAAACCTGCGACTATTTAGGTCACCAGATTCCATAGCGGTAAAGGCGGTGACAAAGACTCCTAGGGGCTTAAGTTGCCACCAAACGAAGAGGGCAACAGCTACGAAGATAACCACCAATGTTATGGAGAACATGGTGATCATGCTACTGGCAATGGCCTTAACTGGTGCGCTCATGTGTTCAACCGAGATGTTGGAGACTAAGAATAGATCTCCACCGGCTAGGGAAGTAATGGTGAGGTACTCTTTTTCCCGCATTTCCTCGGCATATTCGGTTCCTGACAAGATCCGATCAAGATACCACTGGTTTTCCATGGGGACGCCAATAAGTGTGGGATCTCCATGGCTTAACGTCACGCCCGCCTTATTTACAAGCACTGCACTTCCGTACTCTCCCAGTTCTGTGGAAAGTGAAGCAAAGAGGGGCTCAACATGAAAAGCGGCGATCAGGTAGCCGATCACATCTGCACTGTTAGGACGGGTAATAGGTACGCTGTGGATCACGAAGTTAGTCCCGTCATATTCTATAGTGCTTCCTAAAGGAATGTCTCGGTATTGTTTTTCGTCTAGTCGAATGCGCACGAAATCCGCGCCAGCATCCGCGTCGATTCCTGCCATCATGTCGGCGACGGTTGCTTCGCGATAACGGGAATCGCCAATAACTACTCCTCTATTAGTACTAATGGAAAGGGAATATAGTAGGTTCCAATTGCTTACTTCTCGGTTCAAGCGATTTCCAGTTGATTGCAGGATCTGCCTACCGAGAAACTCGTTCATTTCCTCTTCGCTCATACTGTTAGCTAGATCAGCAAGGCTGAGTACATTAGAATCCTGGGCAATTCGTTTGAGTTCTCTTTCAGCATTGGAGAACACATCTTGAATTGTTTCCCATTGATAGCTACTCATCAGGGCAATTTTCTCATTGATCTGTTCGCGCACTACATCTCCAACGGACTGGTACATGACTAAGCCGACTACAACCATGGCGACAATGATAGTGAGTGATACGATTAGGCTAACTTTCCAACTCAGATTCAGACGCACGGACATAATCCTCCCTTGGTATTGTGGTACTTAATACAAGTACGCTAAAAATTTCCCGATTCCTTTTTTCTGTTAAAAAACAAAGATAGTATAGTGCAGGTTGATTTTATCAATCCAAGTTAACCAAGAATCCTTACCACAAACTCCTGGTTGTTTTCCAGAAGGAACTTATGGAATATGCTAGAACCTACAAGTTGGTAAGTTCTTGAAAGGATGATCTGGTGCGGAAAATGGTTCTTCTTTTAGTTGTTTTCATGGTGTTTGTGTGCGTTGCCATTATTCTTGCGAGTTTCTATTTTTATAATGTGGCTGTGAAGCGTAGTACCAAGGATTTTTTGCGTGACAATGAAGATTTGAAGCAAGCCACAACCCCATCTTCAACTGGCAGTATGGGCGGATCCGAGTGGCTTCAGAGACAAAGTTTGGAGACCTGGCAGATCACCTCTGCAGACGGGCTTCGCTTAGTAGGTTATTACTTGCCAGCCCCCGAGACTACAGGTAAGACCGCAATTTTGGCCCATGGTTATACATCCCACGGTAAGCAGATGGGAAGTTTTGCCCGCTTCTACCACGAGATGGGGTACAATGTACTGATGCCTGATGCCAGGGGGCATGGTGAGAGTGGGGGCAATTATATTGGTTTTGGTTGGCCTGAACGTAAAGATTACTTGCTCTGGATCGATCAAGTAGTGGACCGGGTGGGCCCTGAGGCTCAAATTGTACTCCATGGGATCTCTATGGGGGGAGCTACGGTTATGATGGTGAGTGGTGAAGAACTTACTGAACAGGTTAAAGTTATTGTGGAAGACTGCGGATATACTTCTGCCTATGATCAGCTAGCTTACCAACTAAAAAGAATGTATTGGTTGCCTCCTTTCCCCATGATGCCAGTAACCAGTTTAGTTACAAAATTGAGGGCGGGTTATAGTTTTTATGAAGCATCTGCATTAAAACAGGTGGCCAAGAGCAAACTGCCCATGCTCTTTATTCATGGAGTTGAGGATCGCTTTGTGCCCACCGACATGGTTTGGCAGCTTTATAACGCTTGCCCGGCTGAAAAGGATCTTTACATCGTTGAAGGGGCAGGTCATGGCACTGCCTATGGTACGGATCGGGAAACATATGAAAAAAAGGTAGCGGAGTTCGTGGGTCGTTTCATTAGATAAAGAGCAAAGAAAATCGCACCAGGATTACCTTGGTGCGATTAGTCTTTTTAATTAAAGTAGTGCCGCAAGGCCACTTCCTTGCATTTTCCTGTTTCAATTCTGAACTGGTCAGTGCGTAGGTCTAGGGAAGCCAAGTCTAAAAATCTGACTTCCGCTTCCAGCCAGTATTCTCCGGCTGGCAAGGAGCTGATCTCGAATTTGAGTTTGCTATCTTGCAGCGAAGTGGTCCAAATGGGATCGTGCTTTCCTAGTCGGAAGAGATGAACCTGGATAGAAAGCAGTTGTTCAATCCCATCAGGCAACACAACTTCACCTTGGAGAGAACCATAAAGATTATCAAAAGAGCCCACAAATCTCAACGCTTTACGAGGGTTAACATTGTATACCCCATCACTTCCCAGTTCTACTAAGAAGTCTTGGTTTATATCAAAAACCAGCTCAGCCATGGTATCCTTGGCGATGACGAGCTGAAACTCTGGCTTCAACTCGTTGCTGGGGACTTTGAGGGCTGCTGTGCGACCACTGGCAAACACAATATAGTTGTTTTGCTCGAGGCCACTTAGCTCAAAGCGGATCTCTGAATATTTGCCAGCTGGAATGTTGGCAGTTCCCAAAAGCTTTTGCTTGAGCTGAAGATTCATAAGGTTGATTTTCCCTTCACTCATAGGTACATCCAACAACTTTACCCACTTATTATTAAGCTTTGCAGTCACCGCCTCTATGGTCACCCAAATCTCGGTGATTTCCTCATCTAAAGCTACTGTTTCGAAACCCATGGTACTAGTTGAGTTTTCGCTAGCTGTCATATAGAGTGCTACTTCAGCGGTACCCCCGCTGGGAGGGCTTCCTAGGCATCCGGTGAAAAGCACTACGGTAAGTGCAAGTGCAAAGAGCTTGATTTTCATATGTATCCCCTTTCATGTATGCCTATAAAGTACGTCAAAAGCCGTGCCAAGCTTTGGGTCTGCTGGTCGTTTATATATTGGTAAATTTTACATAATGCCACCCCAGTTACGGACAGGTAATTCCCAGAATATGTATAATATACCTTATACCACTAATATTAAGGAGGCGGAGTACATGATCCGCAAATCGCTATTAATGGCTTTGGTTGTGGTAGTATTGCTTTCCAGCAGTATGGTCGTTTTTGCACAGGAGTATTGGGCATGGAACACCTTCAATGCACAAGAGGAGAGATTCAAGTACGAAGTTGTTTCGCGAACCTCAGAGTGGGACTATGAAGTGGGAGAAGAGGTTTGGATCGAGAACCGTCAGTATCAGACTTTGGAGCTGCGTAGAATTGATGACTCTACGTATGAGGTCACAACGGGCTACACTTTCAACCTACCAAGTGATGAGCTGGGCGATAAGTTGAGTTTCATGGGCGGTACAATTGGCCTGTCCATGCTCTTTGGCGCTGGCGATTGGTTTGGTGAACTCATGATGCTAGGATTCTTTGCCTCTGATTTGGAGTTGGAAGTTGGAAACAGTATGCAAACCTTTGATGGCTCTAGGATCAAGGTAGTGGAAAAGATGACAGTGGCAGGGGTCGACGGCTACTTTGCCACAAAGCATCGCCGGGATACAGATGAATCTGGTGGTCGTGTAGATATTCTCACCTCTGAATGGGTATTTGCCCCCGATGTTGGCTGGCCTCTCTTAGTAAGGATCTACGAAGAGGATCAAGTAGTTTATAGCATGGAACTTGTAGAGTACTCTCGGAAGTAATGTTAGATGAGCAACGAGGCGACTGGCAACTGCCAGTCGTTTTTCTCTCTATAGTTCTTTTGTTCACTAATCTTGCAGTGGCAGGGAAATATTAGTAATATGGTGAATTACTATCTCCAAATTCAGCGCCACGAAAGGTGGAATCGCAATGTTACGGGTCACGTTGTGGGTTATCCTGCTGGTTCTATTCACAGTAATTGCCTCGTTAACACCTGTGGTAGAAGCCTGGTCAACGCCGGTCTTTACCAAACCTTGGACTGAGGAAGGTCCTTCTCAAGAAGAACCTGAACAAGAGCTTACTCAGACTCAGCCTGAAGCGGAAGAAGTCATTCTTCTTCCTGGGGAGGAATCCGCCTCACCAGAGATTGATGAACTTCTATTAGATTTTGAGAAGCTTTATGGAATATGGTATATTTGGACCCCCGGTACACCAGTCGGTGTGTACAACTCGGATGGTGAATATGTAAAAAGCAATTATGTGCAAGGAGCGGCTCAAGGGAGAATTGTAATTGGAGAAGATGGAAGGTACGGTATGAACCATGGTGCTTGGGGTGGAGATACTGTAATTGAAGGGAAATGGCGACTTTCTTACCCCAGGGAAATCAATGGTGAAGTATTGCAGGCCATTGTGTTACTAGATGGCGTGACTGATACGGACTGGGCTGTGGCTCCTTCTGCAACTGGTAAGATTCGCCTACTCTGGGCCATGAAGTGGGCAGATGGTTCCGCCACCTGGATTTTTGATTCGGAGTTGGTCCGAGACTAAACAAAGGTGTAGAAAAAATGTGGCACATAAAGTAAACGTCGAACAATATAATGAGTCATTCGGTGATTTTTCACCGGATGACTTATTTTTTGTTCACTTGTTAATTTTTGAATGGAAGGCAAGATTTGGGAAATACTACTGAGCGAGGAGGGGTGTCTGTGAAAGGGTTTATGATTGGCTTCTTGGCTTTGCTCTTATCTCTCGGTATTGCAGGCCAAGTCATGGCCTATGGCAGTGCTGATATTCCAGTCATAGCTAGGATTCCGCAAATGATCGTCTTGGAGCTTGATGCCACTGAGTTGGTTTTTGAGGAAAGTGATTTTGATTACATTCTGGGAACGGCTGAACTTACCAAGGTGGGGGTAATAGCCACCAAAGAACGCGGTGTAGTTGCTACGATTTCTGGCAACGTTCCATATAGTCTATCTATCTCTTCGTTAGATGAGTACTTGAGTGGTGTAGATGGCGGGCTGATCCACATTTCTCAACTCAAATGGCGCCTGACAGAGGAACGGGATGCCAAGGACTGGGAAGCCCTTACCATCGAACGTGTACCGGTTAGAGGCGGTCCACCTGGGACGCTCGAGGTAGAGTTTGATTTTCAGTTCACAGCCTATTGGGTTGATCCCGCACAGGTTTATAGGGGTGCAATCTTACTTACCGTGATTCCAGAAGAAGGGTCACCACTGTAGTAGAAACTGAGTTTTTCCAAATGGAGGGGAAGAAATGAAAAAGCGAGTTTATGCATTCGTTGTCTTGGCTACGATCCTGGTTTGTAGTCTGGGTGCTGGAGCCACTGAATTACAGGAGCAACCACTAGTAAACCTTTTCTTGTTTGATACCAGTATCAAAGACGCACTCAGTGAAATTACCATGCAAACTGGGATAAACATTATACCAGACTCTACCGTCAGCGGGTTAGTAACAGCCGATTTGCAGGATGTACCCTTAGAGCAGGCGCTAAGAATCATCCTAATTGGCGGCGGATTCTCTTTCCGTAAGATTGATGACTTCTATTTCGTAGGCTTGCCTGATCCTCGCAGTACTACCTTTGGGGAGCTAGTGGAGACTAAGGTTATCAATCTCAAGCATGTGACCGCAGGGCAGGTACTTTCGACGATGCCGTCTTTCTTGGCCGACTATGTTAAAGGTGAGCGAGATGGCAAACTGCTCACTATTACCGCTCCGCCCAATGAGCTTGACCGCATTTTGCAGTTCATTGATACGGTTGATATTGCCCAAAAGCAAGTGGAAATCCAGGTGATCGTGACTGAGATTTCCAGCAAAGCCCTTAAAGAGCTTGGGGTTAACCTACTGCAATTCTCTGCTGGCGCTGGGGAACGATTTAACGAAAACTGGCAGGCGGGATTTGGTTTACAAAATAGCCTTTTTTCACTTGAGACTAATCTCTTCGGCTATCTACTCATGAACCTCAAAGCACTAGAAGAAACGCAGGATGCCAAAATACACGCAGACCCAAAAGTGCTGGTGAGTGATGGGCAAGCTGCCCACTTGTTTGTGGGTGATCGCCAGATTTTTCTCCTTGCTGACAACGATCGCACAACCCGGGTTGAACGTATTGAGGTAGGCATGGACTTGAAGGTCACTCCTCAGATTATGGGTGATGAGATCCTTCTTTCCATTGCACCTGAGATGAGTCACTTTGTGAGTGAGTCCAAGAGTAACCTAGTAGTGAAGCAATCTTCCGTTTCTACAACAGTAAGACTCCAAGACGGGCAAACGGCGGTTTTAGCCGGCATGACAGTGCAAGAAACGGGAGAACAAAGCAACAAGGTGCCCATTTTAGGTGATATACCTATCATTCGTTGGTTATTTAGAAGCGACACCACCAGGGCGTCAGAAAAGGAACTTTTGATTTTTGTGACTCCCGTAATTAAATAGGGGGGTTGGTGATGAAGGAAAGCATAGTCAAAAAGTTCCTTTCTATTCTAGCATTTATCCTAGTGTTATTGTCGGGTTCAGTTACTCTAGCCAGCGAAACACCGGAATGGACAATTGATATTGCTCATCAACTCTTAGCTGAAGGTTGGGAAAGAGGACCACAACTACTAGATTCTCCTGTGGTCGGTTATGCCATTCACTTTGTGGAACTGGAGCGTAATCAGGTCAGAGCCATGGGTTTTGATTTTCATCTCGACACTGCAGAAGAGAGTCCCGGGCTGTGGGCAATTAACGCCTTGGATCCTGCTTCTGGAGTTAAATTGGCTTCGTCCGCTCCAAACTCTACCGCCCAACTAAAGTCTGGCTCTAGTCATAAGAATGAGGTGGCGACTCTAGATTCGTGGCTGTTGACAACTGAAGGCAAGCCTTTACAGGTTGATATCTCTTCCATACGTTTACCGAACTCTGAAAATGAACACAGTGAGGAACGCTTGGCCATCGCAATCTTACCCACCAGACTTCATTCTGACGGGAAGATTCGTACTGAGATTAGTCTCAGCTACGAAACGATTTCGGGAACCATGGCCGAGTTACAAACAACGACGCTTGTTGGGGACAAGGCCTTTGAACCAATCGCGGTCATTTCGCGGGAGGTTAAGGTAGGTAGGCGTGTTGAGTATCAGTACTTTGCAGTTTATTTGGCTGGTATGCAGATTCCCCGGGAGTTAATTCCCAACGATGCAACCTTTGTACCAATGGGTTCGATTGTAGGATTACAGCAGTTTATGGAGGAGAGTTCCGCAACCCGTCCTGTTGAGATTGTGGTCGGGGTGAGCTATGGCTACGGGAACTTCGGTTGTTTATTGGATGGTTCAGTCCCAATTGGTCACAAACATCGGATCTATGGACAACTGAGTTCACTTCCACAGGCAGTCTACCTTGTGGGGGTGGAAGGAGCACTTAACCAAGAGCTTTTTCTTGTGGCGGAGTTAGGTTCACTGGCAGGCGATCAGGCCAGCCTGCGCTTAGGAGTACGCGATGAGTTGCATTTAGGGGAGGAACTATATCTATCGGCAGCTGTTTTTCCCGTGCGTTTTACTCTAAATAGTCAGAAACCAAAACTGATTGTTAACTGGCGTGTTCAGGCGGAATTTAGTCGGGAGAACTATGGATTCTTTTATCGACTTGATAATGATCTAGCGCATATCCGACATAATTTGGGTATGTTTGTCAGGAAGAGTAATTCAGTTGGCGCTCGCTTGTCCTGGAGTTGGGATGAGATAAACAAAAACGTAATTACGGTAGGTATTGAACTTCGGTATTAGAGGGGAGGGCTGTACATGAAAAGAAAACGGAGACTTTTTCTTGCGAGCTTTCTTGTTGCCCTGTTTGTGTTAATCTTCCCCCCATGGGCTGGCGCCGAAACATTGTACTACGTGGATGGGGAGGACCTAACTTGGGTTTTGGAAGGGGTGCCTGATGAAGCCAGAGCAGCAGAGTTCCGTTCTGTTCGCTTGACCTGGGTTTCGGAAACAAACGAGCCCTTATACTTTCAACTCTCCAACCTAGAAGATGATCATGGTCATAGGTTTCCCCGAGAGTCTGTTGTGGTGAGAACTCACTATGATTCGGCTGAGCAAAACTGGGGAAGAATCTCCGATGCTAGGGTCTTGTTAGCTGCCACTGATGAATACGCAGATTTTGAGATCGGTGTAAACTACCATAAAGCTGTACCGGCCGGGATTTATAGGGGTGAGCTTTTTACGGATACCGGGGGCAGTATTCCTCTGGAGATAGTTGTGGAACGCTTCACGGAGTTAACCATAACTCCTCACGAGATCGAGATGGAAATAGGTTCAGGGCCAGGTGATTACAGAGCTGCAGACACTTTGCAGGTGCAGGTTCTTGCGAATCACCAGGATTGGGTATTAAGTCTCAGCTCAGCAGGGTTGTTCTATTCCGATGAAGAGGAGTCTGGACGAATTTTTCTGCAAAGAGGTTCGCAAAAGCCCCAAATAGAGCCCATAGAACTTTTTATGGTGCATAAGGAAAAGACCATGTCGTTCCATGAGGTGCCAAAAATCATGGGGGTTGATTATGCTTGGTGGGGTACATCCCTAGAGTTTAACATCCAGACCAAGGTTGGTTGGGAGCATAAAGCTGGGAAATATTCAGGCGTAATTAGAGTTGATGTGGAGCTAGATCAATAAAACAGGGAGGGAATATTCTTGTCTTACAGAGGTTTAAAAACGAGTCTTTTTGCTCTAGTCTTATCAGCGATTTTACTTGGGACAAGTACCATGGCACTGGCTGCTGGGGTACGGCCACTTGTGATTGAGATGAATGTACGACCCGGTGATGTGCGAGAGTTTGAGATTAGTCTCACACCGGGACCTACTGAGGAGCTTGTTGATTTAGCCTTGTACGAGCCTGTTCAGCAGTTAAACGGCGGGTTGGTATACCAATTGCCAACAAATCCAGCTTTTTCGGCAACTAGTTGGGTTACGCTGGACAATAATACAGTGCGCGTGCTACCGGATGCTGAGTCTAAGGTAACAGGAACGGTTAGGGTTCCCTTTTCTGCAAGTGGTTCACACACAGTGATTGTGATGGTGGAGCCTAGACCTCCTGAGATCAAGAGTGGAATTGGATTCCAAATCCGTTATGCTGTCCGTCTTAGCATTCGGGTGGACAGGGCTGGGGTAAGACCAACTGCAGAAATGCCCTTGCTTGAAGTGAGGCCAGACGAACAAGGAGCACCAAAGATTGTGGCACGGATTAAGAACACTTCTGCGTTAGATTATCTCATGTCGGGCGAGGTTGTGATTCGCGATCAAGAACGGCGTTTAGTAGAGCGAGTAACACTGAGAACTCCTGCTGGCTCCTCTGCCGGTACCGATGCCACCAGAGTTTATCCTGGTGCGGAGGTGGAGTTTTTGGGTACTATTACGCGCCCCATGGCTCCAGGCGAATATTCTATGCAGACATTCTTTAGATATGGAGATAGTGGGCAAATTCTTCGTAATGATCCGCTTGTGATCAACCCTGGTGAGTATGTGTTTCCTGGTTTTGATGAGTTCGATGTCTTTGCTGTGAACCCCGCGATAGTTGAGCACGCCCTGCGGGCTGGAGAAAGAAAGAGCCAAGTCTTTGAACTGGAGAGTATGGTAGGGGAGCCAGTGACAATTGAAGTCTCACTAGATGAAGTTATGTCAGATTACCCCTACTCACTTAGGGATTGGTTGGAACTCCGTAGTCAAACCGCGTTTGGCCTTCCCGGGAGGGCTAAGACTCGTTTGGCCATGACAATTGCAGTTCCACGGGAGGCAGTCGATGCCAGTTATCATGGTAAAGCGATTTTCAAGGCTTATAACCCGGAATCAAATGAACTATTAACCGAAACAGTAGTACCGCTAACTGTCTTTGTGGGGACGGAACATCAGAGAGCTGCTCAAATTCGCAGTGTTACCGCGCAAACAGTTGCTGGCGAAGGTACGTATCTCTCAATGGACCTTTTGAATCGAGGAAATGTGGCATTTTCTCCGCAAGTGAGCGGTATTCTTTCAACCGAAGCCGGTGAGTTTATCCGGAGAGTACTGTTTGAGCTGCCGGAAGAGACGGACGAGTTGTTACCAATGCAGGCCCAGCATGCTATTGCTTTTACTGCTGAGCTTGAAGACGGTTCCTACACGCTAGAGATCGAGGTTATCGATGGTGGTGCAAATATCTTAACAGAAACACATCAAATTGTTGTCACTAATTCGCAAATCGAACCATAGGTATAGAGAGTGAGTTTCAACTAAACAATAACTATTTTCAACAAAAGTGTCGGAGCGCGTATAGATTCCCGCTGGAAGAATAAACTAAAAGCGGAAACTTAGTACAAACTTTCTAGAACACACCGAACCAAGGGGGTGGTTAAACTCACAGCTTTTCGTTAGTACTTTTATTCAATGTCGCGTTTAGATTGAACATTCTAAGGAGGAAAAATCAATGAAGAAATTTCTAAGTATGAGTCTAGTTGTTGTAATGGTGTTAGCCCTTGGTTCTATTGCATTCGCAGGTGAGGGAACTCTAGCTGGAGGAAACACCCTCACAGCTGAAATCCCTGTAAACGCTAAGATTGGACCGTATGCTAGCTTACGTGCCGGTGGCCCAGTTCAGTTTGGCACATTGCTTGGTAAAGTTGGCTTGTACACCGCTAATGGATTTGACAATAATGGTGTAAATGAGTTTTACCATCGAGCAGCTGATATTTTCGGTCTGGAATACGACGCTTTTGTTACTAACAACAATGGTTGGGGTTCCTTCTACGTAGAATCTAACACAGATGTGAATGTTGCACTCTCCTTTAATAACACTGGTTGGTTGGAATCCCCCACCCTGTTTGCAGCTGCAAAGCAAGGGGCACCCGGTACCCCACTTGCCTGGGCCTCTTCAAACTTTGCGCTAGGTGGCCTCCCAACATTCTTTGTGCACGAGTATCAGAAGGGTGAAATCCTTTACGGCCTTGACGGAGCCATCTGGATTCAGGAAATTAGCCAACAGTTTGCTCAAGAGTACAGCGGTACAATTACAGTTACCGTATCGAAATAAAGGGATAGGCGCTTAATCAATAAACAATACTTGAAAGGGGCTCAATCCCCTTCACTTTAGGAGGTTCTATATGAAAAGACTACTACTCGTGGCCATGGGTCTCGTCCTGTTGATCTCAGCTGGTGTATTAGCCGCCGATGGAAACCCTTATGGGACTCTGACAGAGAACGTTGACGCTTTCGTTACTGTTGGTCCATATGCCAACGTTTTTGCTCAAAAAGTAGTTATAGAACCTAGCGGATGGTGGCTCCGCTGGGGCGAAGGTACTGTTGGTATGGACTTTGGATACTACAATGGGCAAGCTGGTTATGGAAAAGTTGCTGACAGTAACAGCTTCATCCTGGAAACCAATACAGATTTGCTGATAACCTTTAGTGGACAGTCACTTACTCACGCATCTGGTGAAAAGATGCTAACTCGTTATTGGGCCTGGCTCTCTAGGGGCGTAGATGATCTTCCACAACCCTATTTGCTCATCAACGTCCCAGATCAGATTCAGCCGTATAAAGAGATCGGATACTTTGGCGAAGCAGGTAATGCGCCCCGTAAAGAAAGTGGGCGTGAAGTAGAACAGATCATTTTTGACGTGTTGGAATGGATAGCGGGCAGAGATTTTTGGCCTCAAGGAAAATGGACTGAAGAAGTAGTTCAAACCTATAACGGTGTAACCACCAATGGTTTCTATGCATTCCAAGTCTTTGGTTTTGCGAGCACCGACGATATCTCTAGTCAACCTGAAGGCGACTATCAAGGCAAAATCATCATGACCGTTTCCAAGTAAGTATGGCTTTAACTTGGAGAACTACAAAGAGAAGGGGCTACCCACAGTGCGGTAGCCCCTTTGTGTTTCTTGAGTTTAGTTTACAGCTGCCACAGTCCACTCAATAGTGTCGTGGTAGGTTCCTGCAAGGATTTGGTGAAAGTCTGTACCAGGCCTGTATTGTAGTTGGAAAGCTATCTGGTAGGAGGCCTTAACTCCACCAGCCTGGAACTTTTCCTCCCATGTGGAGTTGGGCTTAAAGAGTTTTGCATATCCTGGTCCTTTTGGATCCCCTAAAATATACGTGACTGCTTCGTTTAATGCGTCAGACGGCTTATCATTAAAGTGAAAGCCCTTTGAAACCACTGTAAGGTAGATTGGGGAGTTGGACTGGACCTGAACCTCCACTGTTTCGCTGGCACTTCCACCGTTTCCTGCTACTTCGAATGAAAGTTGATTGGTGGGAACATACACCTGAGCATACGGTTTCACAACTAACTCGATGGCGATTTGACCGTTGTTCGGTTGAGGTTTTGCGGGTTGCACTTCTTCAGCAAAAACCCCAACACTTGCCACCATCACCAATAACAAAGCTAATACTACTGTCTTCTTCATGCTAATTCCTCCTTGGTTTTGTTATACTCGCGCTTCCGGAAGCACTTGTTATTGGTAAGTATCACCAAAACAGGATAAATTATGCAATTCTAGGCTACTATATGGATGTGTTTCTCGCTAGGAACCATTTTAGATGCTACGCATAAAATCCGGGCCTACGAGATCTTTTATCGTGCGGGTTCACCAATGTTGCCGAAGCCTATCTAGAAACCCTGAACTGGTGTCCTGCCGTTTAGCGTAATATCCGCTGACACAACTTTCCATGGAAAGTTGTGTTTTTTGTATCACCGAGGTTAAATACAGGATAACTGCTGATGAATGGCGAATTGGATAAGTGGAGGTGGAAGCATGTTTCAACGTTCACCTAGGCTTATACCCATGCTCATTTTCGTAGGGCTTTTTATTCTTTTGCCAGTCACGGTATGTGCCACCGAACAGCAAAAAGAATTGACTATAGCCTTCGTGCCCCGTTCCCTTGGAAACCCTATCTTCCTTGATGCTTTTGAAGCATCCCAGAAGAAGGCCCACGAGCTTGGTGTACGTTTGGAATGGGTTGCGCCCTTTGATTTCGATTCAGAGGATCAGGTGGAGTTGATTGAAAACCTGATTCGTCGAGGTGTAGATGGAATTATTGCGAGCGTAAATGATGAAGAATCTGTTCATCGTGTTTTCCAAAAGGCCATAGATCAAGGAATCGCAGTGGCCACCTTTGACGCGGATAGCCCCGCAAGTGGGCGGTTATTTCATATCGGGATTGATAACTACGCAGCGGGAGTCGCGATTGGCGAGGCCTTAGTTGGTGTGCTCCAAGAACGGCAGCTCGCTGAATTAGAGTTGGATACCATGATCTTGACTGGCTTCCGGGAGGCTCTTAATTTGGAGGAGCGCATCCGGGGCTTTTTAGATGCTACCGAGAACCAGGTCAGCTTAAACATCGTGGACATCCTAGAAAATGAAGACACTGTGGAAAAAAGCATTATTTTGCTAGAAGATTATTTAAAGGTGAATCCTGATGTTAATGTCATCTACTTTGTGGGGGGATGGCCTTTCTACGTTCCCAGTGAGGCGTTGCCAAACTTCAGGCGTTGGGCACAAGAGGGTGGCATTTCGGTGGGAATTGATCTTTTTTACGATGCCCTCCTGCTGCAGAAGGAAGGTTTAATCCACTACCTGATCGGCCAAGACATGACTACCATGGGCTCTCTTGGCCTAGAACTATTGGTTAACTACATTCGCTATGGTGATACCCCACCCGATTTTGTGCAAACCGGGCTGGAGCATGCCAATGATTCCAACATTGATCGTCTTTTGGAAATCCATAAGCCATGGCTCGTAAAGTAGGGAGGTGTCCATCATCAAGGGTCTAGACAAGTTTTGGTCCAAGCTAGTTAAGAAGGTCGAAATCCATACCATCCGAACCAAGCTCATCCTTTCCTTTCTGATCATTGCACTTTTACCCTTAGCACTCATGACACTTTTCTCCTACCAAACTTATTTCGGGGGCTTGATGCATCGAGTGAGCGATTACTCGCAGGAAGTGGTCAATCGGATGGCCAGGGATCTTGATGAGTATTTTCTGGACATCGAAGCTCTCCTCACAAGAGAACAGGATTTCTATATTGATCAGTTTATCAAGCTTGTGGAAGGTAATGACTTTAATAATCGCAAGTATGTGTTTCGTATCTGGGAAGACCTTAATAATCTTCAAAGAGTCAAGCCTGGCGTTGAGGAAATCTCTTTGGTTTTTTCCAACGGCAATCGGTTAAGTAGCTACGGGCTTTATACATTGGATTATGAGTCCTTTTTGGCCGCTTACCACGACTCGCTTCAGAGTAGTGGCGTAGCTATCCTCGGTCCGCACCCTAACTTCTTAAATAAACCGGTTCTGACCATGGTAAAACCCTATGCAGCCCCTACTGCAGAGGGCAATGTTTTTCTCACTGCCGATATCAATCTAGATAGGTTAGCTAACATTACCGGAGTAAAACTGGGTCAGAATGGTTACATTTTTGTGGCTGATGGGAAAGGCAGGATTGTTTACCATCCCGATGCTCAGAAGATAGGGACAGAAAGCCAGTTCTTCCAAAATGGAATAACTCAAGGCTTTGTGGAGGGCTTTAGTGATCAAGAAGGTGAAAGCTATTTCTTAACAATAGCCCATTCAGCCGATACAGGCTGGAGTGTAGTAAGTGTAGTTGACGCAGATGAACTGGGAGCAGAGTTAGCTCCAATTCAGCGGATCACCTTTGTTGTAATTGGCCTTATTCTGATGGGTGTTTTACTTTTGGCGGCTTATCTTTCTCACGCTTTGAGCCGCCCCATTAAAGATCTGCAGGATCTTACCAAACGGGCTGCCAACGGCGAACTTTCGGTGCATATTGAACCCCAGGGAAATGATGAGATTGCCATGCTTGGCCATAGTTTCAACAAAATGATTAGCCGTATTCAGGAGCTCATGGATGAAAATGTGAAGGAACAGGAACTTTTACGTAAGCTAGAAATGGAAAGCCTAGACAACCAAATCAAGCCACACTTTATCTACAACACGCTAGATCTGATTATCGGCCAGTTAGAGAGTAACAATACCACCCAGGCTAGCTATCTTATTGAAGCCTTGGGCAACTTTTTCCGGCTGAGTTTAAGTAAAGGCAGGGAGATTGTACCCATCGCCAGTGAGGTGGAGCATGTGCGTAATTACCTTTTCATTCAGCAGTTGCGCCATGGGAAGGAGTATCAATACGAGATTATCATTAGGGATGAGGATATTTTAGACAAGTTTATTCCTAGATTATTGCTTCAGCCCCTGGTGGAAAACGCCATTTATCATGGCATTTTAAGAGCTGGTCGAGAAGGCAAGATCACCATTGTTGGCTATCGGAGCGGGGACGCCATCTTTTTCGAGATTCAAGATGATGGAATGGGTATTGAACAAGAAAAACTCCAGGACATTAACGAAGTCTTACGTGGAGTACGCAGTTTGGAAAATGAGAGAGAGTATTTTGGACTGCGTAATGTAAACAAACGCGCCCAGCTAAGATTTGGCCAAGAATATGGTGTAGAGTTGGTTAGTACGATTGGCCAAGGCACCACGGCTATTCTAAGTATTAAGGCGCTTGAGGGGGATGCGGATGTGTAATCTTCTGATCGCAGAGGACGAAAAATATCTTAGGGAAAAAGTGACGCAGAACGTTGACTGGGGCAGTCATGGTTATCAAGTGTTTGTTGCCAGAGATGGAGAAGAGGCTCTGGAAATTATTAAGAACGAGCAGATCCATATTCTTGTTACTGATATTCGGATGCCAGGTATGGATGGATTGGAATTAACGGAACGCGCTAAGGCTATCAACGAACATTTGAAAGTGATCATAATTTCTGGTCACGCGGAGTTTGAGTTGGCCCAATCCTCTATTCGCCTTGGGGTAGAAGACTATTTGCTAAAACCCTTTCGTACCCAACGCCTGTTAGATGTAGTACAGAAGGCCAGGGAGAAGTTGGATGCAGAGCGCGAACGTCGCGAGCTGCAACAAGGGCAAGAGGAACTGGCGAAGCAAAACTTGGAAAAGCGTTTTCGTGATGTGTTTGGTTGGCTGGTCAATCCCAAGTCGTTTTTGAATCACGCCCAGGCTCCTACCCACCACCGTTTGGGGGAAATCCTGAAAACAGGGACTCACCAGGAACTACAGGAAGAGATTGGTTTTATCCATGCGGCTATGGATGAGATCCAAAATGATCCGGATAATGTTTTTATCTTGCTTAGTGATGTTGTTGTCTCAACTTTAACAACGCTGAAAGCACTAGGTTTCGACGTGGAACAAGGGATAGCCTTGATGTCAAAACACCTGCCAAATGATCCTCAAGACGAGTTTGCTGAACTGAAGAAGTGGGTGGAGAGTTTCTTGCTGGATATAAATGAGTTAATCGAATCGCGCCAGCAAGGAGGGGTGGAAAAACTCATTAGTACCATGAAAGCCTATGTGGATGAGCATTACCGTAGTGGAGTGAGCCTGAACATGTTGGCTGAAAGGTTGAATATGAGTTCTTCCCAGTTGAGCAAGCTCTTTTATGAATATGTGGGTGAAAATTTCTCGGACTATGTGAATAAACTCAAGGGCCAAAAAGCTAAGGAACTATTGAAAGGTACCGATAAACGGATTTATGAAATAGCAGATTACTTAGGCTTTAGTGATACCCACTACTTTAGTGCCTGGTTTAAACGAACTGTTGGTGTCAGTCCCACTGATTATCGAGAAGGGTTGTCAATAAAAAAATGATCAAAGGGTAATCGCGGGAAAAATATTAAAACAAATGGAAATATATTAAATGGAACAGCCCCCAAGCCCTCTTTATAATAGAAGTGTAACCTGGCAAAAGGTTAACAAATCAAAAGAGGGAAAGGTGGACATTCATGAAGAGAGTTCTAGTGTTGTCTGTGGCGATTGCGATTTTGTTAGTGGCTACTGCAGTTTCATTTGCACAGGGAGTAGATGTAGGTATCGTACTACCTACCAGAGATGAACCCCGTTGGTTGCAGGACCAAGCTCGTTTTGAAGCCGTCATTGCAGAAACCCCTTACAGTGTAGAGGTTCTCTTTAGCCAAGGTTCCTCCGCTGCAGAGAGAACAAACGTAGAAACCCTGATTGCTAGAGGTGCAAAAGTTATCATTATTTGCGCCCACGATGCAGCAGCAGCAGCAATCGCTGTGGAAAATGCCAAGGCCGAAGGCATTACTGTTATTTCTTATGACCGTTTAATTACTGATACGGCTGCACTTGACTATTACGTCACTTTCGACAGCATTTCTGTTGGTGAAGCCATGGGTCAATACCTCTTGGATAACGCCACAGGCAAGGGCAACCCCTTGTATCTCTATGCTGGTGCCCTAACCGACAACAATGCTTTCTTGTTCTTCCAAGGCGCTTGGAATATTCTCCAACCTAAGATCGCTGACGGAACCTTTGTAATCAAGAACTCCGCGCAAGCTGAAGCTGTAAAAGGAACCAAGGAGCTTACCCGTGAGCAACTAGCGGCCATCATTGGTGAAGTGACCACTAACTGGGACATGGGCGAAGCTAAGTCCAAGGCGGAAGCACACCTTACCTCTGCCACTGCTGCAGACAAAGGTGAAGTCTTTATCCTAGCTCCAAACGATGGTACTGCTCGCTCTATCGCAGACGTTTTTGCAGCTGATACCGATGTAACAAACTATTTCATTACCGGTCAAGACGCTGAGAAAGCTTCTGTACAGTACATTATCGACGGACGCCAAAGCATGACCGTATTTAAAGACACAAGAACCCTTGCAGCAGATGCTATGAACATGGCAATTCAAGTTCTCAAAGGCGAAAAACCAGTAACCGATGACGTTTACTTTAATCAATTGGTAGATGTTCCTGCGAAACAAACACCGGTAGTAATTGTCACCCAAGACAACGTTAAATCCGTCTTGATTGATTCTGGCTACTACGAAGCTGGAGAGTTTTCAGGTCTCTAGAATGTAGAATGTACTGGCCGGCTCGGTTTCGGGCCGGCCTTCGATGTGAAGGGAGGGCTGGGAGAATTGAATGATTTCATTTTGGAAATGAAGGAGATCACGAAAGAGTTTCCCGGAGTAAGGGCCCTGAATAAAGTAGGATTTAAAGTGCGCAGAGGTGAAATCCACTGTCTCGTTGGTGAGAATGGAGCTGGAAAATCCACCCTGATGAAAATCCTTTCCGGCGTGTATCCTTATGGTTCTTTTGAGGGTGAGGTAATCCTCAATGGCGAGGTTCAGCAGTTTCGTCACGTCTCAGACAGCGAACGGCAAGGCTTGGCAATTATTTACCAAGAGTTGGCCTTATTTCCTGAATTACCAATTTACGAGAACATTTTTGTAGGTCACGAGCTGATGAAGGGCAGAGTGATTGACTGGAACGAGACGAAAGTCAGGGCCAAGGAGATCTTAAAACGCGTAGGGCTTGATCTTGATCCTGCAACAAGAATTAAGGATTTAGGAATAGGTCAGCGTCAACTAGTAGAGATTGCTAAAGCGCTTTCTAGAGACGTCAGTCTCCTGATTTTGGATGAGCCAACTGCTGCCCTCAATGAGGATGACAGCGTCAATCTGTTAAATCTACTCAGGGAGCTCAAGAGCCAAGGGGTTACGAGCATCATGATTTCGCACAAACTTAAAGAGATTGTGGAAATCGCAGATACTATCACCGTCTTGAGGGATGGTCAAGTAGTAACTTCCTTAGATGCGACTGAGCGTGAAATAACTGAACAAGAGATTATTCGCCACATGGTTGGGCGGGAAATTGAAAATATCTATCCCAAGCGTGAGAATGTAACTGTGGGTGACGTGGCCTTCGAACTAAGAAACTGGACAGTAGTGGACAAGGCTGCCAATCGCGAGATTCTCCATAGTGTAAACCTTACTGTCCGCAAGGGAGAAATCGTTGGTTTGGCTGGTCTGATGGGTGCTGGACGCACAGAGTTGGCCTTGAGCCTGTTTGGCAATGTGCCTGGCTATGACCTTAGTGGAGGCGAGATGTATCTCAACGGGAAACCCATGAGTTTTAAGCATCCCGCAGATGCTATTGAAGCAGGTATTGCCTATGTTCCTGAGGATCGGAAGGCCAGCGGCTTGATCCTAATGCAAGATGTGAAATTCAATATTACACTCCCTGCTTTACAGAAGTTGGTTCAAGGGGTGGTCGTCAATGACCACGAAGAAGTCACAGTGACCGAGGAATACAGACGGTCCTTTGATATTAGAACATCCAGTGTAGAGACGAAAGTGGAAACACTTTCAGGTGGTAACCAACAAAAAACCTCTTTGGCTAAGTGGCTCTTTACTGAGCCGAGTCTGATCATCTTAGATGAGCCCACTAGGGGTATTGATATCGGAGCCAAATTTGAGATTTATACCTTAATGAATCAACTTGTGGCCCAGGGTATGAGCATCATCATGATCTCCAGTGAGCTTTTGGAGGTGCTGGGCATGAGTGACCGCATCTACATTATGTCTGAAGGAACCATTACAGGCGAGTTGGATGCTAAAGAGGCTACAGAAGAGAAGATAATGGCTATGGCAACGAAAACAACGGAGGAGGTAGAGGCATGAAAACGGAAAGAGTAGGTGGAGCCGTCCCAAAAGCGGGATTAGCAGCTGAGCTTCGCTCCTTAATAGTGAACAATATTCGTGATTATGCCATGTATATTGCCTTGGTGGTCATCTTTGTGATCTTTACCATCGCGACCAAGGGATTATTCCTTTCTTCGCGTAACTTAATTAACTTGGTGAACCAAACGGGCTATGTGGCTGTCTTGGCCATTGGGATGACCTTGATCTTGATTATTAAGCATATTGACCTGTCAATTGGCTTTGTAGCTGGCTTCTTAGGAGCTGTTGCTGCCCTATTACTCATGCGAGGATGGAATGTATGGCTTGTCGTTCCTACCGTCCTTCTGTGCGGCGTTTTGGTGGGTGTCTATCAAGGAATCTTAGTTACGAAGATTAAGGTGCCGGCCTTTGTTACTACGCTGGCAGGCATGTTTATGTTTAGGGGTTTACTGTCCTTAGTTACCGCCGGAACAGGCACTATTATTGTACGTGATCGCACGTTCTTACAGTTTTCTAACGGTTATATCCCGGATTTACCCTGGGGTGCCAATTATTCATTTCATTTCTTAACCTTGTTGATCGGATTTGCTCTGGTGGCTGTCATGGTTTGGGGGCAAGTAAAGAATAGGCAAAGCTTAATCCGGTACAACTTCAGTACCACCTCACCTGTCATTTTCGCCGCAAAACTGGTAATGCTCTCTGCCTTGATCATGGGAGTTGCTTGGATTATGGCATCGTACCGTGGTCTGCCTTGGACGGCAGTTATTGTGGCAGTGGTGCTGGTCATTTACAATTTTATTTTGACTAAGACTCGTTTCGGACGGCATATTTATGCCATTGGCGGGAATACTGAAGCAGCCGAGCTTTCTGGTATCAAGGTGAATCGGGTGACATTCTTGGTCTTTGCTTCAATGGGTTTGATGTCGGCGTTAGCAGGTATTCTCTATACCTCCCGGCTTGCCTCGGCAACTCCAACCGCTGGTTTAGGTTTTGAGTTAGATGCTATTGCTTCTAGTTATATTGGTGGCGTCTCGGTGGGAGGCGGGGTGGGACGGGTGACCAATACTATTGTTGGAGCCCTCGTAATTATGTCGCTTACTAACGGGATGAACCTTTTAGGTGTCGACATTTCCTTCCAGTACGTGGTTAAAGGTGCGATTTTCATTCTAGCTGTGGCTTTTGATATTACAACGCGTAATCGGGCCAAGGCCTAATCTAAACAAGATTGAATCCGAGATAGGTTGTTCCTCAAGGAGCAACCTATTTTTTTGCTTTAGCAACTAGCTCAACCACCTTACGCTAGTTTTACATATGTTTTGCTGGGGTTCATAAATCTTAAAGCACAAAGAAGGAAAAGTCCCATTTGTGTCAAATGATTAATTCGATACTCGAAATAAAGAATTATGCCACACATTTAGCTAGCGATTGTATCGAAAAGATGGGAGATTGTTTGGTGACAAAAGCGATCAGATTTGATAGTGCCTATCTCAGGCGAGTCAACTGTGTAAAGATATTCTGCGCGATTCGTGAACATGGCAGGATATCGCGTTCAGAACTGTCGGTCGTCACGGGATTGAGTCAAGCCACAGTATCAGAGATTGTAAAAGAATTGGTGGAAAGGGAGTTCGTCCGGGAGGTTGGTACTGAGTGCACTTCAAGGGGACGTCCTCCTGTTAAACTAGAGGTCAATCCGACGCGGTTTTATCTTATCGCTGTAGAGATCGATGTGGGCTGGATGGTTGTGGCTGTCACAACCCTTGTGGGAGGGGTTCTGGCTCAGCACCGCGAAGAGTTTTATACCTACGATAGTGAATGCGTTTTGTCTATGTGCGTTCGCATAGTAAATGAGTTGTTGAAGCAAGAGGGGATTGAAAGAGACGATGTGTTAGGAGTTGGGGTGGCGGTTCCTGGTCAGGTTGATTTAGATCACAGGGTGGTGACCTTTGCTCCAAATCTCAGGTGGCGGGATGTTCCACTAGCAAATGAGCTGGAAAGAAGGCTAGAGCTTCCAGTACTAGTCTCAAATGAAGCGATGCTAGCCGCGTTGGCCGAAAAATGGTTTGGACGGGGTAAGGATGCCCAACTACTAGTTTTTGTTTCTGTCAAAGGTGGATTAGGATGTGGCATTGTCAGCGAACGAAGCCTCTTTCTTGGCGTTAGCGGTAGTGCGGGTGAACTCGGTCACATGTCCATTGATCCCCATGGTCCAAAATGTTCGTGCGGTGGCCGGGGATGTTGGGAAGTCTATAGTGACGAGCAAGCCATTCTTCAGCGGGCAGTCAGGTCAATTAAAACCTCCCCAGATTCACTCCTTTTCACTTGGTCTGTTGTGGAAAACCG
The DNA here is from genome assembly GCA_012799255.1 of Bacillota bacterium. Next base: position 18,073 of record JAAZLQ010000344.1, on the reverse strand, counting down.
GCCATTAACGGTTGATAATATTGTTTGCGCTGCTAACCTTGAGGATAAAACAGCTGTGCAGGTTGTCCAGGAAACGGGTTGGTATTTGGGGGTCGGTATTGCGAATATTGTTAATGGAATCAACCCCGATATGGTTATTGTCGGGGGGCGCATCGCTGAGTCAACGATACTTTTCGAAGAGATAAATAGGGTTGTTGCTGAACGAGGTTTGCAGATTCCTGCCGCAAAGGTATGTCTCTCGCCTTCTGGGCTGGGCGAAGAAGTTGCTTTGATGGGATGCATAGCTTTATTGTTGGATACGCTGCTAGAGCAACCTGAAGGTAGGTTAAATACTGAATCTATCCGCATAAGTTGAGTAGAGCGGGAAAGGGGGACGGTACTTAAAAAACACGGATGGGTTGCAGGAAAGTAGTGTAGTAATGATTTGTCACGAATTACAGATAACAGGAAGGGGTTAACGAAAATATGAAGAGAATCCTATTGGTTGTCTTATTAGTGGCTGTACTGGTGTTTCCTTCAGTGGCTTCCGCCGCGGTCAGAGTCGGTGTGGCTATGCCAACCCAGAGTCTCCAACGCTGGAATCAAGATGGCAGTAATATGAAGGCCATGTTTGAAGCAGCAGGTTATGTTGTGGACCTGCAATATGCCAATAACAATGTGGCACTTCAGGTATCCCAGATTGAGAACATGATTCTCAATGGAGCTGATATCTTAGTTATCGCTTCTATCGACGGTGCTTCCTTAGGTACTGTTTTGGAGACCGCTAAAGACGAAGGAATTCCGGTAATCGCCTATGACCGTTTGATCATGGCTACCGATGCAGTTTCCTACTACGCAACCTTTGACAACTACATGGTTGGAACCATCCAAGGCGAGTACCTCGTAGAGACTCTCGAGCTTGCTACGCGCACAGAGCCAGTCAATATCGAGATCGTAGGTGGCTCACCTGACGACAATAATGCTCGTTACTTCTATCAAGGCGCTTATGATGCAATAGCTCCTTACATTGAGAAGGGCATCGTTGTTGTCCCATCTGGCCAGACAGCATTTGAGCAAATTGCTACACCAGAATGGTCTTCCGAAAGGGCTCAGGCTCGGATGGATAACCTAATTACAGCCCACTACACATCAGGCAGGCGGCTTGATGCTGTATTGTGTTCTAATGACTCGACAGCACTCGGTGTTACCAACTCTTTAGTCAACTTTGGCTTTGAAGAGTTTCCAGTTATTACTGGTCAAGACTGTGATATCGCCAATATGAAGAACATCTTGGCTGGACGTCAATCCATGTCCATCTTTAAGGATACTCGTACATTAGCAGCCAATGTGGTTGCCATGGTCGAAGCGATTGTAAATGGTCAGGAGCCACCAATCAATGATACAGAAACCTACCATAATGGTGTTAAAGTGGTACCAACTTACTTGAGTGCACCAGTATTCGCCGACATTAACAACTACTATGAACTACTTATTGAAAGTGGCTATTACACTCCTGAGCAACTAGGTCTCTAAAAAAACTGTGTTGAGTTGGCGGATGGGTGATCCCATCCGCCCTTGGACGTAGGAGGATGAGACATGTGGCGAAAAAATTACTAGAGATGCGTGCCATCACAAAAGAGTTCCCTGGTGTTAAGGCTTTGAACAATGTCAACATTACCGTCAACGAAGGGGAAATCCATGCGGTGGTGGGCGAGAACGGAGCCGGAAAAACGACGTTAATGAATGTTTTGAGTGGTGTCCACCCCTACGGCTCCTATTCTGGAGAGGTTGTCTTTGATGGCCAACTCTGTCGGTTTCAAGGAATCAAGGACTCGGAACGTCACGGCATCGTTATTATTCACCAAGAGTTAGCCCTAGTTCCCTATCTGTCCATCGGTGAAAACATGTTCCTTGGCAATGAGCAGCAGAAAAGGGGACGAATCGATTGGAACCAGACGTACAGAAAAGCTGAAGAGTATATGCGTATTGTGGGCCTTCGGGAAGATCCCCGTACCTTGGTGAAGGATATAAGCGTGAGTAAGCAGCAGTTGATTGAGATTGCCAAGGCCCTTGCCAAGAGTGTTCGCCTATTAATCTTGGATGAACCTACTTCGAGCCTAAACGAAAGCGACTCTCGAAATGTTTTGGACTTATTGCTTCGTCTCCAGAAAGAGCAAGGGGTTACCTCTATTATCATCTCCCATAAATTAGACGAGATTGCCTATTGCGCTGATCGAATCACTATTTTAAGGGATGGCTCAACGGTTGAGACCTTAGATAATGAGGGTAATGCAGTCTCCGAGGCACGTATTGTTAAGGGAATGGTTGGGCGAGAAATGACCGAAAGGTACCCCAGTCGTTCGCGTAAGATTCAAGATGAAATCGCCTTGGAGGTAAAGGGTTTCACTGTCTATCACGAGGTATTTACCGATCGCAAAGTCGTGGACAATGTCTCACTCAAACTACATAAAGGTGAAGTGGTCGGTATCTATGGTTTAGTTGGTGCAGGTCGTACCGAACTGGCTATGTCCATTTTCGGTCAGGCTTATGGAACTAAAGTGGCGGGTACTGTCATCAAAGACGGACAGGTGCTCAAACTCGATTCTGTTCCTGAAGCTATTCGGGCGAAGTTGGCGTATGTGAGCGAAGATCGCAAGGAAAGCGGTCTTATTCTAAGCAACAGTGTTGTGCATAATCTTACTCTACCAAGAATGGACTTTGTGTCCAAAAGGGGACGGATCGACAAAGACCTAGAGAGACAGAGGGCCGAGTATTATCGTGAATCTTTAGATATTCGGACTCCTACGGTTGATCAACAAGTAGAAAACCTATCTGGTGGTAATCAACAAAAGGTATTGCTAGGCAAGTGGATCTTTTCTCAACCTGATATCTTGATTCTTGACGAACCAACCCGTGGCGTTGACGTGGGAGCCAAGTACGAGATCTATCAGATTATCAATAACTTGGTGGAAGAGGGGAAGTCGGTATTGTTTATTTCCTCTGAACTCACAGAAATTCTGGGCATGTGCGATCGCATCTATGTGATGACTAACGGAAAGATGGTTGGTGAATTCTCTGCAAGTGAGGCAACACAGGAGATTATTATGAATCGCATCATGCAGGAGAGTAAAGGAGAGATCGGGGCATGAATAGTCTACGAACAACATTTAGGAACAACTTGAAGCAGTATATGATGCTATTCGCGTTGGTCGCGATTGTCATTGCCTTTCAAATCTTAACCAAGGGCGTTTTACTCAAGCCGATGAATGTATCAAACTTGATTTTTCAAAACGCCTACGTGGTGATTTTAGCGGTTGGAATGCTACTGTGTATATTGACCGGTGGAAATATCGATTTGTCAGTGGGATCCGTCGTAGCCTTAGTGGGTGCTTGTGCCGGAACGTTTATTATCACCTGGGGATGGAACTCACATCTTTCGATCCTACTATGCCTAGGTATCGGACTTTTGATTGGAATTTGGCAGGGATTTTGGATAGCCTATATGCGTATCCCAGCTTTTATCGTAACACTCTCTGGGATGTTGGTCTTTCGGGGACTAACCTTGATTGTGTTGAATGGGCTGACTTTGGCACCTTTCCCCTCAGATTATCTAGCTTACTCCACGGGTTTCGTGGCTGACCCATTTGCTGGTCTCCGGCTCTTTGGAGTTCGCAATACCACATCCCTCTTGGTGGGCATCCTTATTGCGGTCATTTACTGTGTTACCCAAATTATGGGTTATCTTGGTCGTAAGAATAAGGGCTACGAGGTAGAGAGTATGTGGATTTTGATCCCCAAAATGGCCCTCATCTCATCAGCCGTGATTTGGCTCTTTTATATCTTGGCTTCCTATCGGGGTATCCCCATGGTGTTAATTATTGTTGGGATTGTCTTGCTAGTTTATAGTTATTTTACTGGTCATACTGTGATGGGCCGGCATCTTTATGCCCTAGGAGGAAACGAAAAGGCGGCCCGCCTCTCTGGTGTAAAGACCAAACGTCTTTTGTTCTTGGCCTATGTGAACATGGCTTTTCTAGCTGCTGTGGCTGGAATTGTTTTTGCCGCTCGACTTAATTCCGCATCACCCCAGGCGGGTCAATCCTTCGAACTAGATGCTATTGGGGCTTGTTTCCTCGGCGGTGCTAGCGCCTATGGTGGTATAGGGACTGTTGGGGGCACCTTGATCGGAGCATTGTTCATGGGTATTCTTAATAATGGAATGTCCATTATGGGGATTAGTTCTAACGTACAGCAGGTTGTGAAAGGTTTGGTCTTGTTAGCTGCTGTGGCAGCTGATGCTATCAGCAAAAATAAACTGCCTTTCAATTTGCCACGTTTTGGGAAGAAACACTTGGCAGAGCAGCAGTCTCTAGATATCTAGCTTCAGTGCTATGGTAAGTGCTTATTCTACAGATTAAAGCGCCCTTTTGGGCGCTTTTTTTATATGGAGCTACCTTCCCGGAACCTTGCAATTTGCTAGAATAAAGATAAATAAATGTTATTTATTTAATTTTGAGAGGATTTTAAGTTTTAGCGCTGAATATACGGCGAAATGCGTTTTGGCGGAATGCGTAGATAAGTAGAAAATTTGCTACGAAAACAGTTGTGAAAATTACTTTGCGCTCCACGAAAACGCAATTATTTAGAGGGGAATTGAAGGGAAGGTGTAGTTGTGAGGAAGAGATTGCTTTTGATGGTTGTTGTTGCATTACTTGTAAGTACGTCTGGACTCTATGTACAGGCGCAAGAGTATGGTGGTCAAATAATTATTGGTTCTATTGCTGATGCATCGCTGTTAAATCCAGTAATCGCAGGGGATTCTGCTTCCTATGACATTAATTACTGGGTGTATGACAGTCTAATTCGTCTGGATGAGAACTTGCTACCTCAGCCGCAATTGGCAACAGGCTGGGATATCTCCGATGATGGACAAACGGTCACCTTTTACCTTCATGAAGGCGTTAAGTGGCATGACGGTGAGGAATTGACCAGTGCTGACGTGGCATTTACTGTTTTTTCGGTCTTGGACTATAAATCTAATAGCCTTATGCGCCCATATTTTAGTGCCCTACAAGGTGCCCAGGCATATCTTGATGAGATTGATACACTAACGAAAAAACAATCAGCTGGAGAAATTACAGCAGACGAGTTTTCTGAGTTTGCCGAGTCAGCGTTCGAGACACTCAAACAAGCTGGCGGGGTTATGACACCTGATAAATATACCGTCGTCTTTAACCTTGAAGAGCCACACGCTCCGTTTATGACGGTTTCCCTTGACTTGGGAATTATTCCAAAACATATTTATGAGGGAACAAACATTAATGAAAACCCTGCTAACTCTCGACCAATCGGCTCTGGAGCGTTCAAGTTTGTTGAATGGCGCCGAGACGATCGAATCGTGTTGGAAGCAAATGATGATTATTACAAGGGACGCCCCTATCTGGATCGGGTGATTTATCGGATCATTCCTGACCAAACAGTTATGGTCACAGAACTACGTACTGGTGGCATCGATATGATGACACAGCCACCTCCAGAAGTGATTGCTTCGCTCGAGGCTGATCCTAACTTGAACATTATGACTGCCGATACCTTGGCCTACACGTTCTTCGGTTTTCAACTGGAAAACCCCTTGTTCCAAGATGTAAAAGTTAGGCAAGCGATCTCGTATGCAGTTGACATGGAGTCAATCGTTGAGTTTATCTTGTTGGGTTATGGACAAGAAGCGACAGGTCCGTTCCCGGCTGGTATGTGGGCGTATAATCCGGATGCACGGCGTTACCCCTATGATCCTGATAAAGCGATGAAGATGCTAGCCGAAGCGGGCTGGACACCAGGTAAGGATGGGATTTTGGAAAAGGACGGACAGCGATTCGAGTTTACGCTAGAAACCAACCAAGGAAATGAATTGCGGGAACAGATGGTGGTAATTATCCAAGAGCAGCTCTCTGAAATCGGGATTGTGGTAAATGTTAGTATCTTAGAATGGCCAACTTTTGTTGACCGGCTCCTCAGTGCTAACTTCGAGGCGGTAGTTGTGGGTTGGACAGGTACTGCCGATCCTGATGGCTATGGTTATACGGTATGGCATTCCAGTCAGTTCCCAGGCCGTAATACATCTAAATATGCCAATGATCGCGTTGACTGGCTCTTAGAAGAAGCTAGGCGGGAGATGGATATTGAGTTGCGTGCTAAGTACTATCAGGAAGTACATGCCATTCTTGCAGAAGAACAACCCTATGTTTTTGGTTACTTTGCCGACCAAGTCTATGCTGTCCACAAGCGATTCAAAGGATTTATACCCACGCCACAGCGGGATGGAATTCATCTGAGTCTACCAAGAGTGTGGATGGAGAAATAGAGAAAGGCCTAGACCGCAGGGCGTTCTGCCCTGCGGTTTGAAAAGAAGAGGTGAAGGCACTATGACTAGGTATTTCCTGAGACGACTTGTGATGACGATTCCCACATTATTGGGCGTTTCCATTATCCTTTTTGCTGTGATGAACTTGGCCCCTGGCGGGCCTGAAGCTGTGCTTATGGGTGATGACATATCTCCAGATGCGGCTGCACGCATTAGGGCTAACCTTGGCCTTGATCAACCACTTCCTGTCCAATATGGGAAATGGCTAGTATCCATGCTCCAGGGAGATCTGGGCAATTCGTTTCGAACAGGTGAATCTGTTACCCTCCTAATTTGGGAGAGACTTCCCAACACATTACTCTTAACGGTTGCAGCTTTTGCCTTTGCTTTGGTTATCTCCATTCCAATTGGAGTCATTTCTGCAACCAAAAAGGGATCGCTAATTGACAAAGTAGCATCAATTGTGGCCTTTTTGGGTGTTTCCTTTCCAACGTTTTGGCTAGGGATCGTGGCCATCTTGATTTTTTCCCAATGGCTAGGTTGGTTCCCCGTTTCTGGAATTGCTGCCTATGGGATGGAAAAGGATTTTTGGAATAGACTGCATCATCTGATCTTGCCCGCTGCTACTCTGGGGTCAGTGCAAATGGCTACTTATATGCGCTTTACCCGTTCGGGAATGCTCGAGGTGCTTAAACAAGACTATATCAGAACAGCCCGTTCCAAAGGCTTAGGTGAGGGGCGTGTCATTACAGTTCATGCTCTGCGCAATGGCTTGATCACTGTGGTAACTATTATGGGGCTTTCGCTTCCCGCACTAGTTGGCGGTTCAGTTTTGACCGAAACCATTTTTGCTTGGCCAGGTTTAGGGCGTCTAGCAGTAAACGCGGTTTTCCAGCGTGACTACCCCATTATTATGGGCGTAAACATGGTAGTAGCGCTGATTACAGTGTTGGCCAATTTGGGTGTGGATATTATGTATACACTCATTGATCCGAGGATCGCATATGACTAGGTATTACGTAGGGGGGTGTTGTTGTGGCAACGATGAATCCTAGTATTGCTTTAGAAGAGCGAAGTTCAACCAATCAGGCCTGGGACGTTTGGCGTAGATTTAGGCGTAACAAACTGGCACTAGTAGGTGGAATTGTAGTTCTATTGATCATTTTGGCGGCAGTTTTTGCCCCTTATGTTGCCACCCATTCATATTCGCGTCAGAATTTGCGGGCTCGTTTATCTGCTCCAAGTAGTGAGCATCTATTGGGCACTGATGGTTACGGGCGGGACGTGTTCAGCCGGGTGGTGTGGGGAGCCCGAGTATCACTCCAGATAGGTTTTGGGGCGGCGGGGCTTGCTGTATTAATAGGAGTTTTTCTCGGTTCTATAGCGGGATACTATGGGGGATTTATTGATAGTGTCATCATGCGCTTTGTTGACATAATGATGTGTATTCCAGCGTTGTTCTTGACTTTGACAATTATCGCTCTGTTTGGGGCAAGTATGACTAACACGATGTTGGTTATTGGTTTGATCTATTGGACCCGAACCTGCCGCATTGTCCGCGGTGAGTTCTTGAGTCTACGCAATCGTCAGTTTACTGAAGCGGCTAGGGCTATCGGCCTTAGCGATGCAAGGATTATCTTTCGTCATTTGCTTCCTAATGCTCTGGCTCCCATTATCGTGCAGACCACATTGTTTATTGCCCAAGCAATTCTGATCGAGTCTGGTCTAAGTTTCCTAGGGTTAGGGGCTCAGCCGCCTACGCCAAGCTGGGGAAACATGCTGAACGAAGGGTATAAATTCCTGAGTATGGCATGGTGGATTGCCACATTCCCGGGTGTAGCCATCTTTCTAACAGTTTTATCTTTTAACTTGCTAGGTGATGGGCTACGAGATGCCCTGGATCCTATGGAAGATTGAGCTATTAGCACAAAAAGGTCGGCTACTTCCAAATGAGTAGCCGACCTTTTTTCTAAGTTTATTTTTCGTCTAGGTGTGGGTAACGATAGCACTTGGGCGGTAGGAGGTTTTCCTTAATTGTGCGCTGAGAAACCCACCTCTGCAAGTTGATCAGGCTACCTGCTTTATCGTTGGTGCCCGATGCCCTTGCTCCACCAAAGGGCTGTTGGCCTACGACTGCACCAGTAGGCTTATCATTCACATAGAAATTACCGGCCGCTTCGTCAAGGGCGACGGACATGGCCACGATGTCCCTGCGATCTCTGGCGAAAATAGATCCGGTGAGACCATACGGGGAAGTGGTGTTGCAGAGGTCTAAAGCCTCTTCTAGATCTTCGTCTGCAAAGACGTAAATGGTCAGGACCGGTCCGAAGATTTCTTCTTCCATCAGTTTGAATCTTGGGTTGGTGGTTACGACGATGGTAGGAGCTACGAAGTAACCAACACTATCGTCATAAGTGCCGCCCACAATGATTTCAGCCTCAGAAGAATTTCTAGCATACTCAATATAAGACTTGATGTTGTTAAATGAACTCTGGTCAATGACCGCTCCCATAAAGTTGGTAAAATCCGCAACGTCACCAACTTTAAGCTCTGTAGTCATTTTTACTATGCGTTCCTTCACCTCGGGCCAAATGCTCTTGGGGATGTAAGCCCGGGAGGCAGCGGAACATTTTTGTCCTTGGAACTCGAAGGCGCCACGAACTAAAGCTACGCACAGGGCCTCGATATCACAATTGGGGTGCGCAAACACAAAGTCCTTACCCCCAGTTTCCCCAACAATGCGGGGATAAGTGCGGTACTTGTGGATATTGTTGCCCACGGTTTTCCACATGTTTTGGAAGACGGCGGTGCTACCGGTGAAATGGATTCCTGCCAGCTCTGGATGGTTGAGCACCACATCTCCAACTTGGCTGCCACGACCGGGTACAAAGTTAATCACGCCTGGAGGTAGGCCAGCTTCTTCCAGGATCTTCATGACGTGGTAAGCTGGATAGACTGCTGTAGAAGCTGGTTTCCAGACCACGGTATTGCCCATCATGGCTGGGGCTGTGGGTAAGTTACCACCAATAGCGGTGAAGTTAAAGGGCGTTACTGCAAAGACAAAACCTTCTAGACCTCTGTGCTCTACTCGGTTCCAGCTTAATGGTGTAGATGCAGGTTGTTGGCGATAGATTTCTTCCATGTAATGGACATTGAATCGCCAAAAGTCAATTAACTCGCATGCAGAGTCAATCTCAGCTTGGATTGGAGTCTTACTGATGGCAAGCATAGTCGCTGCATTGAGTAAATAGCGCTTTTCGTTAGCTAAGATTTCTGCGGCTTTCATAAAAATGCCAGCCCGCTCTTCCCAGGGGAGGTTAGCCCATTCTTTACGCGCTTTGAGTGCTGCTTCAATGGCAGCCTCCACTTCTTGCGCACCAGCTTGATGGAACTTAGCTAAACGGTGCCCATGGTTGTGGGGCATAACGCAGTCCGCAGTGTTGCCGGTTCGGATTTCCTCTCCGTTAATAATTATCGGGATGTCTAACTCTTTGTTGCTTAGTTCTTCTAAGGCAGCTTTCAATTTGGCTTTCTCTGCGCTCCCTGGCCCGTAGTTATAGATTGGTTCATTTTTTGGGCAGGGCATTTTCAAAATAGCATTAGCCATGTAATCACCTCTCCTAACTTATTTCAATAATTCTTCACCACTAAAGTCGCGATAGGGAGAAAGATCCTCAAATACATCCTGTTCTTCCACACCGTCGACAATGGCTGTAGCCATGATCTCAGCAAGACCTGGTCCTAGCATTAGGCCTTGACCACACATACCTACGGCATGGAAAAAGCCTTCCACATCGCGATCAAAACCCACGATGGGCTTAGCATCTGGTGTCATGGGATAGAGCCCCCGCCAGACCCTGCGTACCTTTAAATTACGTAAGCGGGGATACAGATTGAGCATCCGGGGAATGACCATCGGCAAAAACTCCGAAGTGGAGCGTTGATCTGTACCCATGCGCTTGGGTCTGGGCGTAATACAAAAGATAACTGCACCGGCTTTATTCTGGTAGAAATAGTAATTATCAGATTGCTCATCTGGAGCAATATCAACTACCATGGGGCTGAAAAAGAGTTTTACTGGTTCTGTTACCCCAGCTTCATGGGAGTCGGGGTAGACGGGTAGGTCTGTTCCAATCATAAGAGCTATCTCTCGACCAAAGCCACCTGCAGCGTTGACCACGGTTTTGCAACCTAGTTTTCCCTTATTAGTAAGGACCGCCTGCACCTTGCCATTTTCCACTTCAAAACCGATCACTTCGGTTTCAAACAGAAAGTCCACTCCATTTTGTAATGCTAATCGGTGAAAGGCACCCGAGAGCTTAAGCGAGGAGAGGTGTCCATCCTCAGGCGAAAAAGTACCTCCTAAGAGACCATCAGCGTTGATCCCGGGGATCCTCTCCCGCACTTCTTCTGGTTCAATCCAATCAATATTCAACCCAAAACTCTTTTGAATAGGTAAAAGGTTTTTAAGGTTGGTCGCTATCTTTGCATCATAGGCGGGGAAGAGGTAACCGCCTTCTAAGTAGTCCACATCTTCACCGAATTCCGGTTCTAGCTTGCGAATCAGTTCCAAAGATGCTTTGCCAATTTTGATTTTGGCACGATCCGAGTGGGTTGCTCTGATTCCTCCTATGGCTGCTTTGTTTTGCCCTTGACCAACCGAGGACAAGCGGTCAACCACTGCTACGTTGATACCCTTCGCCCCTAAACGAAAGGCTAAGGGAAGACCAACACTTCCTGCACCAATAATGACCACATCGTAGTTCTTCATCACTCACCATCTCCTTGGTTTGCCAGGGCTCGCATGGGTATCTCTACCGTTAGCGGACGGTAGGTGGCCGGCCTAATATCTTCTTTGGCAACGCCTGCTTGCATTAACACCCGCGGCAAGAGGTCAAGGCAGGTCTTGCCTCCGCAGGCACCCATAGCGGCTCGGATAAGTTTGAGTTGGTTTAAGTCGCGAACTTGGTTTTCCTGCACAAACTTGGTGATTTCTCCAACGCTCACACGTTCACAACGGCAGACAATGGCGCTATCAGGTAAATAGGTAAAGTCTGCTTCAGGAAGTGGCTTTGTTACCTCCTCGTCTTGTACGACAACACCTGCCACTTTAGTCGCTAGCTCAGTCTGAACTTCTAAGGTGATTAGGTGGGTGCGGTGTTTTTTATTAAACCGAGTAGTCTTAATTGTACCGTCACCCAAATCTGAGCCTTCCACATCTCTGAGTCGTACCTTGTGACCTGGTTGGTAGTTGTGATCAAACTCGTGGGGAAGAACCAACTCAGCTAGGCCATCTTGCTTAGCTTTGCGTACCAGGGTAATGGCCAGTCCTGGACAAATCAACACACAAAGACCACAGCCTATGCACTTTCCACTAAACTCAGGCAGATCCATGAGAGTACCGGTCTTGCCCGTAAGCTGAATGGAATCATGGGGGCACACTGTTGTACACGGATTACAGGGGATCTCCTGGTAGCAATGGATAATGGGTTGCCAACCGTCTTCTTTAGGTAGTGAGTGAGAACGGGGGAAGAGTCTTCCTGGATGGCTCTTCAGAATTTCAGCCTTGGTAAACCACTCTTCCGGAATTTCAATGGCAGTGCCTAGCTTTTGGGCCATCTCCCGTCCTACGATACGCCCGCCCATCATGGCTGATGAAGCTTCGGCGATCTCGTTAGCGTCTCCCGCTTTCAGTACAGGGAAACCACCTTCCAATCCCGCTTGATAAAACTCATCGGCAGAACTCAAGCCCACCGCGATCAACACTGTATCTACCGCAAAGGTCTTGGTGGTTGACACCAGGGGATTCCACTTTTCATCTACTTGGGCGATAGTTGCCTTCTCCACTTTTCCGTTCCCTTGGACGCCTAGCAGGGTGTGACTTAAGTAAATGGGCACACCCATGCGCTTGATTTTATCCGCATGGACTTTATAACCTGAAATCTCAGAGGCAATATCAATGATACCTACAACCTCAATACCGGCCTGTAGCGCATGGTAAGCTCCAATCAGCCCCACATTACCACAACCCACAATCAAAACTCGTTCTGAGGATTTTACTAAATCACGGTTTACCAGAGTCTGAAATGCTCCTGCTCCAAAAACTCCTGGGAGGTCGTTCCCTGGGAAGACTAAGGAGCGCTCCCTAGCCCCGGTTGCCACGATTACTCCCTCAAAGGAAACATGGACGTATCTATCCTCTTGATCCAGATACACTCCGGCCTTTCCGTCGCTGTATAAGCCAACAACTGTAGCGTTGGTCATGATCTTAATATTATCTCTGTTCCGGGCTTCTGCTTCGAGGATCTTACCAATGTCAGTTCCACGAGTTCCCGCGTAGCAGTCTGCCATAGAGCCAAAGAACTTGTGGGTTTGGAGCACTAACTTGCCCCCCAAATGGTCCTTATCGTCTACGAGGACAACTGAAAAGCCTAAGTCTGCAAGTTCAATGGCTGAAGTGATCCCAGAAGGTCCTGCGCCCACTATCAATACCTGACAGGCAAGTTCTTGGGGTTTTTGGGAAGGACGCCACTGGTCGTCTGCGGGAAGAGTGGGGTGATGAATGAGAGTTTGAATCTTCATTCCTTCTTTAAGGGGAGTAATACAACTCTTTAGGGGTAAACCGTCAATGATCACAGTGCACTGGGCACACTGACCATTGGCGCAAAAGAGTCCTTGAGGAGCATCGCCTACTTTGTGGATGGAAAACGTTCGGATTCCATTGGCAAATAGTGCCGAGGACACCATTTCTCCTTCCATCCCTACATAGGGCTGACCATCAAAAGTGAATGATACCTCTTTTCCTTCGTTGCGATCTAGAACTGGATGTTGGGTTATTCGCATGCAGAGCACCTCCGAAAAATGTGAGCCCTTAAGAGAGTTTTCACAACGTACATATTCTGTTAACACAGGTTTATTCCTTCTTTGATTGGTTGATTGTCTAACGAATTTCGTACAAAGAACTGACATTCAGGATTTGAGAAAGAAAGTACAAATCCTGGTCGTAACTGCTTGACAGCGGTTCTTGCTCCAGATAGAATTAAAGTGAGAATGATTGTCACTGTCATGCGAAGGAGAGGGAGCGTTTGATGGATTGCAAGCCATTGGCTAAGCTCAATGTTGGTGATCGAGGGAGGGTAACCCAAATTCTAGCCGGACGTTCAGCCACAAAAAGGCTCTATGAGATGGGGTTTAACACTGGCGCACGCGTCGAAGTGTTAAAGAACGATCGGGGTCCCATGATTGTAGGCTTAGGTGGCCACAAGATCGCCCTAGGACGAGGTTTAGCAGAAAAAATGCTCATTGGTTTGAAATAGTTGATGAGGATTGGGAGTGACGGGCTAGATGTTGAAGACGATTGCCTTGGTGGGGAACCCCAATAGTGGGAAGACCACCTTGTTTAATGCTCTCACAGGGGCAAATCAGCATGTAGGTAATTGGCCAGGGGTGACAGTCGAACGCAAAGAGGGGGAGCTGCGCTTTCAGGGCCAAGTTTATAGTATTGTAGACTTGCCAGGGACTTATAGTTTAGGCGCTTTTTCTGAAGACGAAATCGTAGCCCGCGACTTTATTCTGACAGGTAACCCTGATGTGGTAATAAACGTTGTTGATGCAACAAATATAGAGCGAAACTTGTATCTCACAACCCAACTCCTCGAAATGGGGGCGAAGGTTGTTGTCGCATTAAATATGGTGGACGAGGCCACGGATAGGGAGATATCCATTGATGTAAAGAAGTTGGCGAAGCGTTTGAAGGTTCCTGTGATTCCAACGGTGGCCTCAAAACGCAAGGGTTTGGATGAACTGGTACAAGCTGCGGTTCAGCAAATAAGTGCACCAGCACCAAGCGAGATACCCCTAAGCTATGGGGCAGATTTGGACAGCAAAATAGCTCGCCTAACGGAGCTTTTATTGGTAGGCGATCTCCAGTATCCAGCTGGATGGCTAGCAGTCAAGATATTGGAAGGGGATGACTTTGTCCGCCAGCTGGTGGAAGCAAGTTCACACCTGCAAAGCACTTCAGAGTTTGAGCGATTGTATGCTGAAATTGCTGCTAACCAAGATGATTTTCAACTTGAAATTGTAGATAGCCGTTATCGGTTTGTCAATATGGTAACAAGTGGAACCGTGCTGCGCCCCGAGCAAACTGTGGACACGCTCACGGACAAAGTAGATCGAGTGGTGACTCACAAATATTGGGGTTTACCCATTTTTGGCCTAATAATGTTTATTGTTTTTCAGCTTACCTTTGCGATTGGGCAAGACCTCTTGGGCGAGTGGGCGGCCCAGGGCATGGAGCTGCTTGGTGAGTTGTTAGATGGTGTTCTAGCTGCGCTAAGTGCTCCCCAGTGGCTCAGTGATTACTTTGCCAATGGACTCATTGGCGGGGTGGGAGCAGTGGTAGAGTTTATTCCGCTTATTGTGATTTTGTACATGCTCATGGGTTTCTTAGAAGACTCGGGCTATATGGCCAGAGCTGCCTATGTAATGGATAATACCATGAGGGCCGTTGGTTTGCAGGGTAAGACTTTTATATCTATGATTGTGGGATTTGGTTGTAATGTTCCTGGAGTGATGGCGACCCGAACTTTAGAGAACAAAAAAGATCGTATGATTGCCATTCTGATTAATCCCTTTATGTCCTGTGGAGCCAAAATACCCATTTACCTTGTCTTTATTGGTGCGTTTTTCCCGGCTTACGGGGGAATTGTGCTCTTTTCCATGTATGCTTTAGGTATTTTAGTCGCTTTCTTAGTAGGTAAGTTCTTTAGTAAGACTCTGTTTAAAGGTGAAACGTCCGACTTTCTTATGGAACTACCACCTTATCGCACGCCAGTGTTGCGCAATGTGCTTCGCAACATGTGGGATAATGTCTCTAGCTTCTTGGTGCGTGCCGGAACTGTTATTTTTGTCGTAGTGAGTTTGCTCTGGGTGTTGGCTGTGTTTCCCACTGGTGTCGAGCCTTATGGAGCAGAAAGCATTTTAGGACGAATTGGAGCTGTCATTGCTCCCATCTTTAGACCTGCAGGTTTTGGTAATTGGCAGGCTGCCGTGGGACTCTTTTCTGGTATAGCAGCCAAAGAAGCGGTTGTGGCGACTTTAGGTATGGTCTATGCTGGCGTAGAGGAAGGTGTTGAGTTAGTCCGGGCTATTCAAGGCGTGTTTACGCCCTTGACCGCTGTCTCCTTTATGGTGATGACTCTGCTCTACACACCCTGCGCGGCTACATTAGCCACGATCAGAAAAGAGACGGGGTCAGGGAAATGGGCCGTATTTTCGGCACTCTATACTTTCGCCATCGGTTGGTTTGCAGCAGTTGTGGTGTTTCAGCTTGGTAGTCTCTTGGGTTTTGTCTAAAGATGGGGAGGTAGTTGTGTGTTAAAGGAACTGCTGATAGCAGTGGGTGCCAGTGACTATTTATCGAAGTCTGTGTTGGCGAGTCAGTTGGGGCAACCAATTTCTCTGATTGAAGATGGATTAAAGCAACTGGTTCTGCTTGGTTACTTGGCAGAGGATCAAGAAATGGTCAATTGTGAACTCCCTTGTGGTAAATGTCCCTATGCCGCCATGTGTAACCAGAACCCGGTGCGGACTATGTCGATCACAAAAAAAGGTGAGCGATTTCTCGCCCACCAGCGCTTAAACTAGGCAAATGAAGAGGTGCTTCCCGAGGAAGCACCTCTTTTTTTATTTAGCTGTCTCAATTGTAGGACCGTTTTCGGTGACATTGAGCATAATTTGTGGACTTAAGAAACCTAACAGTTCACCCTTAAAGAGACCTAAGTAGCCGTTATTAGCGGCATTGTTCCCCATAATGCCAGTGGGAAGTCCCTTAGCGTTATTGATTTCCACAACTCCTCCATAGAGCCCGGAACGCAGTGACACCAGCTTAGTCATTTGGCGAGTACCGTTGTAGACAAGCACGCTACCTGCGTTCGCTTCGTTTTGGATGGCCGCGGTAAGATGTCCTTCTGTGTTGAAGACACCGATTGCTCCTCCATCATCGTAGGATAGGAGCGATACAACGCGGGTTCCTTCGTTATTAAACAGCTCTAAACTCACGTCTTCTTTTTCTTGGTCATATTTTATTGAGGCAACTGTGTTGCCCTCATCATTAACAACAAGGATTTCACGAGCTATTATCTTGTCAAGAACTTGCTGAGTTGCGTTGACCACATTAATACCTGTTAGGGCGTAGAATAGTGCAATGAACAACAGCGGATAAATAATGAGCCGCTCATACTTAGACATGTTATCGCTCCTTTGCAAAAAGGGTAATACTACACAAATTCGGTATTTAGAGCTAAATACCTGCTGATGTGTGAAAAAGGGCTCACAAAGAAGGAGAGGGTGAGAATGAGGGGAACTAAGAACGGACAGCAAATTATTGGAGGGAAAACATGCTGAAAGTTCTTGAGCCCTTTGTGATGTTGAGCTTGACCATAGCCCTGGGAGTATTCGTGTATGCAATTAAGCTAATTGATCTGGATTTTTGTCGTAAGTTAAGTCGTTTAGTTGTACGGGTAACCTTTCCTGCCATGTTGTTTATCTCCATGTATAAGAATGTTGACCAGCAATCGTTGAAGCAAGGCTGGATTTTCATAGTGTTGGGGTTGACTACTTCAATTATTTTGGCGTTTACCGCTCACTATAGCGGTGGTCTTCTTGGCCTAAAGGGCAAGACTTCTGGAACATATCAGATCTTGTGCACTAATGGAAACAATGTGTTCTTACCTGTGCCTATTATCACTGTGCTTTTTGGTCTAGAATATGTTGTTTATGCTGTCCTGTTCGAACTGGGTGCCGGCTTCTTTTATTGGAGTTATGGCGTCTCCCATTTTAGGTCAGGGCCAAAGTTCGACTTAAAGCGCCTTTTTAATCAAAACATGATCGCACTAGTCTTGGGGTTGGGTTTCAGTTTCTTTGAAATACGGTTGCCAGATGTGCTTGTGGGTGGTCTGGAAATCGTGGGTAATATCACACTCGGTTCAGCCATGTTGATTATTGGGGCACTCGTTGCCAATTTATTGGAGCAGCGGCTATCTCTGAGGCGAGAAGTGTGGGGAGTGCTTGTGCATCGTTTTCTGTTGAGCCCTCTGGTGGGAGTGATTTTTCTACAATTTGCTGATCTTCCAGGTGAGCTGCGTACCATTCTTTTGATTATGTCGGCAATGCCACCTTTGGTAACCACTGCGCTAGTTGCAGCTAGTATGGGCGGTGACGAGGAGTTGGCTGCTCAAGGAGTGGTTATTCCTACCTTGTTGAGCTTCATTGTTATACCTTTAGCACTATTGTTTATCTAGAGATGGACCAATTTTTTCGATTCGAAAGATCAAAAATGAAACAAAATGGAGAGGATTTATGCTTTGTGTATCTAATAATTAACTTAACCGTTGTTTGTGATCCAAAAAATGCAACCGGTTACATTCACAATAACAAGGGGGTTTAAGTAGTGAAGAAGAGTATGTTAGTAGTGTTTAGTATCTTGCTGGTTTTCGCCCTTTCCTTTGGAGCATTTGCGCAAGAGCGAATGGTGACCATGATGGGTGTATGGGGTGGCCAAGAACTAGAAGCCTTTAGGGCAGTGATGGATGCTTTTGCTCTGAAGACTGGTATTAGTGTGCAATTTGAAGGCACACGGGATCTGCCAACTCTGCTCCAAACTCGTATTGCAGCTGGTAATCCTCCAGATGTGGCTGCCATTCCGGGACCCGGGGCAATGAAAGAGTATGT
>JAAZLQ010000342.1 GCA_012799255.1 Bacillota bacterium | reverse complement strand
ATAGCCTTAAAAAAGGTTTCGCTTGTTAATTCTTCCGCGACGCTTTCATTTTTGGATAAACTTTTGATATATAGGAAAACGTCATTAAAGTATGCTTCGTATATTTGCTCGAACTCCGCCACTCTCTTACCTCCTCACATATAAGACTTCAATTTCCGAAAAATCTTACAAAATATTTTTGCCTTTTTTGTTCTCTTTTCGTCGCTCGTCACCGGGTTTTTCCGCGTCTTTCGGAATGAGCCACATATAGCCGATTTTTGAAACGCCGGGTATGCGGTTTTCCTCGCATAGCTTCTGTACGCGCCGTTCCGATATGTTCCACTTCTTTGCCGCTTGCGGACAAGACATGTATTCCATGTTGCACACACCCTTTCGTATAGCAATACGAGTATAAATATATACGGACAGCCGAATAAAAACAAGAAACTATCTGTGAATAATATGCTATATTTCGGTCAAGCCTATGATATGTGTACTCATATCGAAAACGAAAGGTGAACAGTAAAATGTAGTAGGGTGAAAAAATATGAAACGTGAGGTCGTGAAATACGATTTTAAGGCTTTCGGTCAAGCCATAAAAGCAGCAAGAAAGGCAAAGGGCATATCCCGCAATCAGTTAGCGGATAAGATGAACATTGCTCCCCGCTACATCGCGTCGATTGAGAATAGCGGACAGCACCCAAGCCTGCAAATCTTTTATGAGCTTGTTACTCTTTTAGATGTGTCGGTAGACCAATTCTTTTTTCCGAACAAGGGAACGGGACAAGTCCACACAACGGCGGCAGCTTGAAACGCTGCTTGACAGCATGGATAGCAAGGAATTGACGATTATCACCGCCACCGCAAAAGGAATAGAGGAAGTCAAAAGCGAAGCTGCGGGGGAATAAAACCCTCGTTTTTTCGCGCATATAGCCTGTCTGAAACGTCGCAAATCGCGGCGTTTTTTCTTTGCCCGTCTTTGGCAAAAGGCGTTTGTCTGTCGTTGTAGGAAGCAAAGGGAAAGTTTCGTAGCAAGCATAGGAAGTGGGTACCCACTTCCGTATTTTCGCCCTCCCGCGCTGCGGCGCGTCGGTTGAAAATTGCTTGTTGGGAAGTTTCCCAAACCCTCTATAAACGGAAAGGAGCGCGACGCATGGACGGACGGAAAAGGACGGTGCAAATCAAGCTTCGCGTTACGGAAGATGAACGCGATTTAATCATGGAAAAAATGAAGCTGATACCCACCCGGAACATGGCGGCGTATCTGCGGAAAATCGCAATCGACGGGTATATCATTCAGATAGACCATAGCGACATAAAGGCAATGACCGCCGAAATACAGAAAATCGGCGTCAACGTCAATCAGATAGCGCGGCGCGTAAACAGTACGGGCAGCGTCTACCAAGAGGACATAGACGAGATAAAGGGGGTGCTTAACGAGATATGGCGGTTACAAAGATTAAACCTATTAATAGTAATAGTGAACCCAAAAATACAGGCATTTTTTTACCCCTTTTCTTGACTTATTTCATTTTCCATTTCTATTACATTATTTAGTAGAGCACTTATCCCAATAGATGTTTTGTTTATAATT